>DASUCH010000001.1:0-14606 GCA_035762785.1 Nitrososphaeraceae archaeon
ATCACAATTACTTACAGAGATGGATGGAATTGATGAGATGCATGGTGTAGTAGTTTTGGCTGCTACAAATAGGGCTGATATGATTGATCCTGCACTATTACGACCTGGCAGATATGACAAGATAATTTATGTACCTAATCCCGATATTAAAACAAGAGAAAAAATACTAGAACTTAATGTTCAAGGAAAACCCGTAGGTAACGATCTTAATCTAAAAAGAATAGCAGAACTAACAGATGGATTTAGTGGTGCTGATGTAGCGGCAGTTGTAAACACTGCTATATCTCTTGTACTACATGAATATATTGATAAATATCCTAATCCAGAGGAAGCATCTAAACATACAATGGAAGCTTATGTTACCATGCGTCACTTTGAAGATGCTGTAAGAAAGGTAAGAAGCCAGAGAGATATGAAACCAGGAATGAAAGCAAGTCATTTACAATACGGATAAATTTATAGAAAGAATTATTTTTATTAAACCTATAATTTTTCAAAAATATAACAATGAAAGCAATAAATTATGAATACTTAACCGAATCACCTTCGGAGTGATATAATTATATTTATATATTAAAAGAATTTAGATTGATCAATTAAAAGGTAAAAAAGGTAAGAATAGTTATGGAATTAATACAAATATCAAATATCACAAAAAAGATATCAACTACTAAAAAAACTATCAGACATACTCAAAGTATATGTCCCGATTGCAACATGATTCTCGATGCAGAAGTATTTGAAAGAGATGGTAAAGTCTATATGACGAAAACATGTCCGTCGCATGGAGAATGTGAAGAGCTATATTTTGGATCTGTGGATATGTATAAAAAATTCAGTACTTATTGGAAAGATGGAAAAGGCGCGCATGCTCCCAATGTTATGGTAGATAAATGTGCTTGTCCTACGAATTGTGGCTTGTGTACAAATCACTTATCTCATTCTGGACTGTCTAATATGATAGTAACTAACAGATGTGATTTAACGTGTTGGTATTGTTTTTTCTATGTAAAAAAAGGTCTTGAAGGTGCCTATCTTTACGAACCAAATTATGAACAAATTAGAGCAATGATGAAAACCTTAAAAGCAGAAAGACCCATTGCCGGAAATTCTATACAAGTTACGGGTGGGGAACCAATGCTTAGGGACGATATTGTTGAAGTTATTAAAATAATGAAAGAAGAGGGAGTAGATCATGTTCAATTAAATACTAATGGTATCAAACTAGCACTTTCTCCCGAAACAATGCGCGAAGTCCGAAATGCTGGTGTAAGTAATCTTTATCTATCTTTTGATGGTGTAACCCCACGTACTAACCCTAAAAATCACTGGGAAGTTCCATATACTCTAGAATCTGCTAGAAAATGTGGAATGACTGTTGTTTTTGTTCCCACAGTTATTAAATCAATAAACGATCATGAATTAGGTGGAATAATTAGATTTGCTCAAAAGAATATGGACGTAGTACACGCTGTCAACTTTCAACCCGTTTCGCTCACAGGAAGAATGGGCAAAAAAGAACGAGAAAAATATAGAATAACTATTCCTGATTGTATTGAAAGAATTGAAGAGCAAAGTAACGGCGAAATTTCTACTGATTCTTGGTTCCCTGTTCCCTCTTGTATGCCAATGACAGATGTAATTGAAGCATTTAGCAAAAAACCAAAATATGAATTATCGATTCACTTTGCATGTGGAGCAGGCACTTATGTTTTTGAAGACGTCCAAACTAAGAAATTGATTCCACTCACATCCTTTGTCGATATTAAAGGATTATTAGAATATTTCGAAGAAAAAGCCGATGAATTGCGTTCAGGTGCTAACAGATATTGGGCAATGCTAGACGTAATGAGAAAGTTAAATCAATTTGTAGATAGAAGCAAACAGCCTCATGGGCTAAATCTAGCAAAGATGTTTTCCAGTATTCTGCTAAAACGTAATTTTGATGCAGTAGGTTCTTGGCATGTTAGATCATTATTTTTAGGAATGATGCATTTTCAAGATAAATATAATGAAGATCTTGAAAGATTACAACGATGTGATATACATTATTTAACGCCTGATCTGAGAGTTATTCCATTCTGTGCTTTTAATGTTATACCTGAATGGTATCGTGATAGAATACAAAAGAAATATAGTATTCCAGTAGAAGAATGGGAAAGAGCACATGGACAGACTTTAGAGGCTGGATTATACCGTGGATTAATGAGACGTGGAAAGCCAGAAGCACAGATGGGTTGTGCTGTTTCAGAGATGCATAAAGCAGCTGCTGAAAGCGAAGATCATAGAGCAGTAGATTTAAGAACTGGCATGGCTGGAGCTTAAATCTTCAGCTTTCTATAAGGTTAGTAATATTATTAGTTAAAGTATTTCTAGAAAAATTATTTTTTTTTAACAATGTTTATACGATTTTTTAATAAAGTTTAATTGATGTTAGTTATTGGAATAAGAATATGTCTACAATGAAATATGTTCTCTTAGAACCTATAGGTAATATAGCAATTATTAAGATCAACAGGCCTGAGGCATTAAATGCAATGAATGTAGATGTAATTTGGGAATTATCTAAAACCATAGATATTGTCGGAGTAGATGGTAGTATAAAGGCTGTTATTATAACTGGCGTTGGAGAAAGATCATTTTGTGCAGGTGCAGATATATCTTATATGGTTAACATCACACCTAGTGATGCGGAAAAATATGCATCCTCCGCTCAATCAGTCTTAAATAAGATTGAAAAATTGGAAAAACCAGTAATAGCTGCAATTAATGGTTTTGCATTAGGTGGAGGATGTGAACTGGCACTAGTATGTGACATTAGACTATGTTCAACAAATGCAAAAATCGGTCAACCTGAAGTTACAATAGGAATCCCACCAGGATGGGGAGGAACACAAAGATTGTTACGTATTGTAGGCCCAGCTAAAGCAAAAGAAATGATTTTTACTGGAAAAATGATAAATGCAGAAGAAGCATATAAAATAGGACTAGTTAACGACGTTATTAATTTAACACAAGAAGAATTACCTCAGGCACCTCCTGAGGGAGAAGAAGTAAAACGTAAAGAATATGAGAAGGAATTGGCCAAACTTTTAAATAAAAAGTTAATTGAAAAGTCTGTTTCTATGGCACAAGAAATTACAAACAATAGTTATAATGCTATTAAAGCAAGTAAATATTTAATTAATAAAGGCATGGATGTGGATATAGATTCAGGTCTCAGAATGGAAATATATGGATGGGCTCTTTGCTTTGCTCATGAAGATAGAAAAAATCTAATGTCTGCTTTTCTAAGTAAAAGTAAAAAAAAATGAGTTAATACGATAAAGATATTTTATCTTGATTTTTAGCTCCTTTACTCGGTTTACATAAGTACATCTTGCTTTCAATATTTGCAGCTAAAAATCCTTCTTTAACTGCTTCCATAACTTTGTGAGCATGTCTTTCTGTATTCAAGATTGAAATAACAGAAGGACCAGCACCACTAATAGTTAGACCTAATGCACCTGCATTAATAGCATTTTCCTTTACCTTGTCATAGCCTGGAATTGTTCTTTTCCTGACAGGTTCTACGATTTTATCATCAAGTCCCTTTGCTATCATATTCACATCTTTACAGGCAAACCCTGCCACAATGGTACTTGCATTAGAAATATTAGCTATTACCTTATCCAAAGGTGAACTCACAGGTAGTATACTTCTAGCAACTTCTGTTTTCTTATTGGGAACTGGTATGTTGGGAATTCCAACTACAAGATAAAGATCTTCAGGTGGCTCAAATTTGATAAATTCAAGTGATGGAAGATTTCTCACAATTATAAATCCTCCCAACATCGAACTAGCAACGTTATCGTAATGTTTAGCTCCTGCTGAAGCTCTTTCGCCTTCTGCAGAATAACTTATTAAATCAATTAAATTTGTTTCTAGTTGAAATAACTTGTCAAAAGCATACGCTGTGGCTACTGATGAGGCCGCGCTACTTCCTAGACCATAACCTGGAGGAACTCCTTTATTGATTTGAATATCAATGTTATCTTTTATACTATAATCTTCCATCATCTTCTTAACTACCAATGCTGCAGCATTGTTTTCGTTCTCATATGGAATTTTCATTGAGTCGTTTTGTTTTATTGTAGATATAGTGATTCTTCCGTTTTGTTCTTGTTTCCTAGTTATTATTATTTCATCTACAAATAGATCTAAAGCAAGACCAAATATATCGAAACCAGGTCCTAGATTAGCTGTGGATGAAGGCGCAAGTGCTCTAAATGAATTCATTTCTTATATATTAATATTCAATTTCTTCTCCTTGATTAAGTATTCTTGATAAAAATGAAGTTAACTCTATTAAACCATTCAAAGTCAAATTAGATATAGCTAGCAATTCTTGATTTAGTCCATTTTGCGAAATAATTTTTATGAGATCTTTGCTTAATAAAGAAAATTCCTGATTATTTTCTTTATCTAAAGCTTTCAATAAAGCTGTATCAGAATGAGCCCAATCTAAGATATTTTCTAAATTATCTAGTATTAAATCCCGTTTTGATAATACGTTTATCTGTGAGGTTTTTAATCTAAGATTAATCGAAGCAGAAAGGAGTGATAAGGAAACAAAGTTAATTGGGCTTGAAACTAGGACACCATCCATTATAAAAATACTAGCTTTATCATCTGCTTGAAAATTTGAAATAAAATAATTACCACTAGATCTATAAGCAAATAATTCAATTTGTCCGGGGGTATCAATTAAGATATAATCTGGATTTAATTCATCAACTTCTAATTGAATTTCTTGAATCTTTGTGCCAATTAGATCATACGACATTATTATAGAACCATTCGGCCCTAAACCATAAGTTTCTATAATATTATTAATGTCTATATGATCCCGTATATCTACATCAGGGAGATAAGGTAATTCAGATACCGCGGGGTCCAAATTAAGGGAAATAGGGAAATTATCATGGTCAATATACCATTGTAAAAGGTTAGAAGTAAGTAAGGATTTTCCTGAACCAGCGGTTCCTGTTATATATATGGCTTTCATTTATTTGTATTTGAATAATAATTATTAATATTTTATACTTTATAATAGCAATGTAACTGTTTTATTAATTTATTAAGTTGATTGATTATTATATAACTGTATTAGTTTAGTATTCAGATAAATTGAATTGGAGACTCATTGCCGTATTAGTAAGTTTTTTACCAGTTATTCTTTTATTTATTTTCTCTCCAATATCTATTACTGATATCTTTAGTGTTGGAATTGCTCCATTTATTACGGCTGTTTTATTTAGTCTTGCGAAAGTCTTACTTCAGGCATATCGTTTTAAATATTTTGTAGATCAATTTTTGGGGTACAAGATAGCATCGTCCTTTAAATTAATTTCTGTAAGAATAGGAAGCGAATTTGTTACCAATACTACCCCCTCTTATATTGGAGGAGAAATTGTTCGAATTGCCTGGTTAACTAAAAACAAAGTTCCAGCTGGAATTGCAGCATGGATTACAACAATGGAAATTATTGCAGATGTTTTTGTGGGAACTATTCTTGCATTATTCGCAGGAATAATTGCACTTGCTAATGGTGCGATTCTTATTGGTACTATAATTATTCTTATCTCGTCATTTATTTTTGGATTTTGGTTAATAGTCGTTATTCTTTCAGCGTATTATAATATTCAGCTTCCTAAAGTTATAACAAAATTAGTTAGACGATTATTGTCACAGCCACGTTCTGACAAAATTATTAACTACACCAATTCCGCAATTAGTGATTTATGTACCATGAGCAGAGAAAACTTCAATTCGACACGAACGATTAAAATATTCTTTTTTGGAATGATTCTTACATTTATTGCATTTGCCTGTCTAGGAGCATCTTTTCTTGTACTTGGAGGCCTTATAGAATCTGATCTGGGATTATATGATTCTATCTTGGCTACTGCAGCTTCAACTGAATTAGGTAGTCTACCTATAACAGTCGGCGGATCCGGCTTAACAGAAATTGGGTTGTGGGCATACGTCTCTGGGCTTAATAAATTGCCTTCACTTAATGAGGTGATGAATGACTCCCATTTAGACGTAATTATTTCTTGGCGAATTGCATCTTATCATATTCCTCTTATGATAATGTGGATTGTGTTAATGAGACTTACGGGGATTAAAAAAATTACGTCGAGAACTAATCAAAAGTCTTGACCAATAATCAGTTCTTATAAGAAAAAATACATTTTCCAATTTCTATGTTATTACAGGTCTTCTGTATCGTCAAGTGATTGTTGTGTACTTTCTTCAGATTCTACATCCATCAAGTGTAATTCAATTAACTCAAATTGATATATAGAATCCATTTCTAACAAAAATTGTGATTTGAGAAATTCTATAGTTTTTTCGCTAAGCTTCCCTCGCGACATTTTAATTTTGAATTCATAAACGAAACCCTTCATAAATTTTGATGTGTCTTGTGAAGATGGTACGTTTATGCCTTCTACTATAGTCCTTCCATCAGGTAATGCTTCATAAAGTTGTATGTCTAGTTTGTAGTCATCCAAATAAATTTCCAAAATATAGCCTGTTCGGTTTATTATTTCAGATTCTGTAAACTGTATTGATTTAATCTCTTCTTCTATCCATTGTGGAATACCTACCTTTTCTGAAGATTTTTCTGAACTCTTTGTTCTGGGCATTCAAAGTATACAATAAACAAACTAGATAAAAGCTTTGCATAAATTGAATTGAATAAAAAGTATCATTTTTTATTATATTTCTTAAGATATCTATTTGCCTCAATTCTACTCAAGTACTTAGAGGGCTTGATTTTTAAATATTTTAAAAGGTTAATTTGCTGATCAGTTGCAAAATATGGTTTTAATTTGTTTTGTAACCTTGCAGAATTATTATCTATAAAATCGATATAGGCTTTATTTGCCAAGGCGTCGGCCTCATTATTATTTTCTCTAGATATCCATTCTATGTGTATATTTTCAAACTTTTTTATTAATATTTTTGTTTTCTCATAGTAGATCTTTAATTTTTCTGACTTTACTTTATATTTACCTGAGAGTTGGTTAATAATTAATTGCGAATCACCTTGTATGAGTACACTAAATTTGTTGTAGCCTTTGGCAAGTAACCATTCTAATAGCTTTATTAATGCTACATACTCTGCAACATTATTACTTGATTCCTTTGAAAAAGGTTTAAAGGCAATACCACCCTCTTCATAAATTCGATAAATTTTATTAATTTTTTTTTCCAGAATGGTAAAACCATAACATGCAACTCCTCCTGGATTTACAGGTTGACACATTCCATCAAACGTACAAGTTAATTTTTTTCTATGAACTTCGTTAGCATACATCTAGTTGATATTATTAATTAGTTATTATTAAATATCAAATCACACAGGATCTTATTGATTTGAGTTAAATAACATTTTTCAATAGCAGTTATTAAGAGATATGTATTGGGCAAGTTTTTTTATATCTTGTTCAAATATTTCCAAAAGGTTTCTATTATAAATTGTAGCAGCTGGATGATATGTTACAAAATATTTTAAGTCATTCTTGTGAAGGATTTCACCTCTTTCCTTTGTAATTGATTTGATACCTAGGATATAGGAACTAACTACATTTCCCAGTAAGCATATTATTTTGGGTCGGAGTAGCCTGATTTGTCTCTCTAAATATTGAGTACATATTTTTTTTTCATTAATGTATGGTGGTCTGTTATTGGGAGGTCTACATTTTATTATATTTGTAATGAATACATCTTTAATATGTATGTCATTCTTTGATAATGTATTTCTTAATATTTTTCCAGCTACCCCAATAAAAGGTCTTCCTGATAAGTCCTCATGATAACCGGGAGCCTCACCTATTATTATCAATTTTTTAAGAAAACCTCCTTCACCAGGAACAGTGAGTTTTCTAGTACTACATAATGAACATAATTTACAATTTTTTACATCGAAAGCTATCTTATCAAGTGTATCATTTTCTATCATATAAATATCAAATATTCATTCTTATTTATTTAGATTCAAAAATTAGAAATATTAATAATTTAAATTCAGTTTATAAATAATAAATAATATTTATTGTTATAAATCTTTATGATAGAACAACATCTTCATTTGAACTTTATATATATCAAATATGTATCACGAAATTATGACTAATAGTATATTATACTGTTCCTTTTTTTTGTCTTTCTATCTTATAGTATATAATTTACCTCTAACTTGTAAATTGATTAACAGTTTCTTTAACATGCTGTTTATTAAAATGGAAGTATTAAATCTGTTTTAAGTTTATTAGTTTTCACTTCCCCTTGTAAATAATAAAGGTATAAATAAATATCTATAATTGTATACAATAAAAAATTTTTTTGTTCTGAAAATGTAATTATTAAATAAATTCAATAGACATAGATTAGTTTTATTGTGAATGAAGTTCCATAAATTAGTAAGATATTTTAGGTAGAGATAAATTATGTCAGAAAAAATTAGATTTGTTATCTTTATTAATGGTAAATACTTGGGATCACATAATCCAAATTAAGATTACTAAATGAACTGGGATAAAGTAAAGAATATAATTGGTTATGGAATGTTTCAAATTTATGATTATCGATAATTGTAATTTCCCTGATAACTTATTATATGATCCTGATAGTTTTGTATGGGCAGATGTTTCTAATGAAAACTACATCAAGATAGGAATAATACCTATCTTAACCTCAATCTCAGGTAAACTAATATCAATTAAACTCAAAAAAGAAGGTACTAATATTGAGAGGGGTAAAAGCTTAGGTTCGATAGAAAGCCCAAAATATTTCGGAATAGTACGATCTCCCCTTACTGGAAAGGTAAGAGAAATTAATGAATCGATACTATCTAAACCAAAACAAGTTAATGATAGTCCCTATGAATTGGGGTGGTTGTCAACAATTGTACCATCTAATTTGGATAAAGATCTGAATTATTTAAAAAAAATAGGTGGTTGCTATACTCAGTTTAAATCTCTTATAGATGAATTTCATGTCCGTTGTTTCAAGGCCTATCCAGACTATGAAATGTATGAACTTGGTACGGAATGTGCTGCAACCCTTACAAAATTGGATGAGCTATTGACTAAAATTGAGATAGGCGAAATTGTTTATTTGGCCTCAGATGATATAACTGCAGATCTAGAATTGACGAGATGGTCTAAAGAGAGGTCTCAATCAATATTAGAGATGAGAAAAGAGGGTCTCATATTTCATTTTTTGGTCAAAAAAGAAAGAAATAATTGAATTTTATTTTTCAATTGGATTGTCAATCATATTTCCCCATTCTGTCCAAGAACCATCATAATTTTTTACATTTGGATATCCAAGGAGATGTTTCAAAACAAACCATGTATGAGACGAACGCTCTCCTATTCTACAATAGGTAATTATTTCCTTATCTGGAGTGATACCAACAGTCTGATATAACTTTGTAAGTTCATCAGCCGACTTGAATGTACCATTATCATTTACTGCTTTAGCCCATGGTATGTTCACCGCTCCTGGAATGTGTCCTCCTCTTTGGGCATGTTCTGTAGGATATTCAGGAGGTGCAGTTATTTCTCCACTAAATTCTGGTGGACTTCTAACATCGATCCTCTTTATTTGGTCAGAGTTTAACGATTCTCTTACTTGAGTAAGGAATGCTCTTAGAGCTGGATTAGGTTCAGAAACTTTAAAATTTCCCATAGGAAAATTGGGGGTATCTTTTGAAATAGGTCTATCTTCTTCAAGCCATTTTTTTCTTCCTCCGTTCATGATTTTTACATTTGTCATACCATAATATTCGAAAACCCAAAAAGCAAAAGCAGCAAACCAATTATTAAAATCGCCATATAATATAAGATTAGTGTCATTATTTATTCCAGCTTTTTGTAATAAAGTTGAACAATCATCTTTTGAAATGATATTTCTGTTAAGAGGATCATTTATGTCCTTTCTCCAATCAAATAAAACTGCATTAGGTATATGACCAAGGTTGTAATTTGCTTTTGGATCATAGTCAACTTCAGCTATCCGAACATTATTGTCATTTACATGGTCTTCCACCCATTGTGTATCTACTAAAACATTTTGATTTGCATATTCCATAGATTTAAAAAAACAAACTCGGTTATAAATTTTTTATAAAAAACAGGAAATATCTTATTTTAAATACGAAGAAAATTTATAATATGAAAGATATTTAAATAATCTATAAAAAATCTTGTTAATATTTTTGTTTTATTTTTGCCGTGATACATTCTTCCTGTTCAATTATGTCAGTAAATTAAACCTGAATATCAAAAACTATATCTTTAATTCTATCTATATTCTTTAATCCATTCTTATAAATTATGTTTATATGGTGTCTAAAATATTCAATATCATCATATGAACATGCCAAAAATGGATATGGAGCAGTTGCATTTATAACTTTTTTGTCGTGATCAATCCCATTTTTTTTTAACGCAATTAATGTTTGACCAGACAAATGACCTTTAACTTCTTCTCCGCAAAGTAAAATATATTTCAAACTTTTATTATTTGTAGTAAATTTGATAATTTCATCTATTCCTTTATTTTCTGAAAGTAATCTCCCTACAATAAAAATTTTATCCATGATCTCTTGGTTATTTTTAATCTCTTTGAGTAAATCCAAACTTGATAAAGTACAAATTGCTATTGTTTTTCCTTTTCCGATATAATACTCTTGTTTAAGGGGAAATAAATGAGAACAACAAATTCCAAAAAAATTATCTATTTGCGCTTTGAGTTTAATTCTATCTCCCATTGACTTGATGTACCCTTTCTATAAATATTTAATTGATTTTTCAAGTATTATTTTCAACAACGATTTTTCTTCTTTTTGACTGAATAATTCCCATTAATTGATAACCATATTCAAGATTGTGTTTGATATGATTGATTCCATGTTTTCCTTTGGGCACAAAAGAACCGTCCAAAATACTCTCCAAATATGTTTTTGTTTTTTTGATCGAGTTTGCTGCATGTTGTAGCTGACTTCCGGACAATTTTCTGCCAGCTTCTTTCTCTATAAGCTTACTAAATCCTTCTGTAGACATAAATTGACTATATTCCTGAAGTTTATGATAATTTCTACAAATATTTTCTATTTTTTCTTTATCAGGTTCTATTAAACTCCGAAATGCATTTTGTATTTCTTTTTCGCTTCTTCCAGTAAGTTTTACTAATATGTCAAAAGTTTCATTATTTTGAATATCTTGTAAACTATTAGTTTCTATTCTGATTGTCAATATTTTTTTTAATTCATCTTCGAAATTAAGTTTTGAATTTTGATAATAACTGTTAATAGCAAAAAGATTAATAGAATTGCCTACAATATCTTGTCCAAATTTTATTATATACATCAAATTTACAATTATAATCGGAAAAATGAGCTTTAGGTTTTCGTTTAATTTATTATAATTTTCCATTATATCTTTATATATGTTAAATGTAATTGTATTAACTACATCTTTTTTCCTTTCATCTATAATTCTAGACATTATTGTTAAAAGATCAAATAGTTGAGATTGAGAAAAAAACTCCTTATTTTTTACAGAATAGATAGCTATTATCTTTAATGCATATATCCATTTTTCTGAAGGATTTTTATGGAGAGCATTTCTTGAAATCTCTTTAACATTTTTTTTCATTTCCTTTTTATCTAGATTAAGAAGATCAAAAATATTGTCGATTATTTCGTTTATAGATATTTTCTCATTACTCCAATTTTGTAATATTTTATGTTTGTTTTGCATAGCTATAGAAGGATTAATTAAATTATAATTCTAAAAATATAAACTTTTCATACAATATTCTTATAGATTTACATATTACTAAAAAATGATTCTATATATATCCAGACAGAAAAATATAATTTAGATCTTTTTATGCCTCTATAACAATGGATTCCGATAACGGAATTGTAGTGATTTACACTGGTAAGGGAAAAGGGAAAACTACTGCTGCATTGGGAATTGTATTGAGAGCAGTAGGTCATGGCTTTAAGGTTTTGATGATCCAATTTATAAAGGGTGAATGGTACTACGGAGAACTTACGAGCGCAAAAAGATTAACTCCTGAATTTGAAATGATTGCTGCAGGAAAAGGTTTCATTGGCATATTAGACGATGATCACGATTTTGTAGAGCACCAAAAATCTGCAGAGGATGCGTTAATTCTTGCCAAGGAAAAGATAATATCTAAAGAGTATGATATTATTATCCTTGATGAAATTAATTATGCACTAAATCTCAAACTTCTTTCAACAAATCAAGTACTTGAATTGATTAAGATACGACCCAGACAGACATCCATTGTATTAACCGGTAATTATGCCCCAGATGAAATTATCCAAGCCGCTGATTTAGTTACTGAGATGAATGAAATTAAACATCCTTATCAACAAGGTATAAAAGCAAAAAGAGGCATTGATTATTAATTGATAAGATCAAGACGATACTTTACAAAATAAATATAGCTTGTATTGGAATTAAATAAAACATGGAAGATCAGAAAAATCTCCCTGAAGAGGGGGATATTGTTATTGCTAACGTTAAACAAGTTACAAATCATGGAGCATATGTATATTTAGAAGAATACGATAATTTGACAGGATTCTTACATATTTCTGAAATCGCAACAGGTTGGATAAGAAATATTGAAAGATATGTGCGACCTAATCAAAAAATTGTTTTAAAAGTTATTAGAGTAAATAAAGCACGATCGGAAGTTGATTTATCACTGAAACAAGTATCAGGTGAAGAAAAAAAATCAAAGATTATTGAAGTAAAGAAAAACGAAAAGGCTAATGCTTTCATGGCAATAATAAAAAGTAAAGCCAATCTTTCGAATGAACAAATAAAACAAATTGAAGAAAAAATACTGACTAAATTTGATTATGTTTATGATATTTTTGAAGCTACCATAAAAAAAGGGAAAGAAGTATTATTGCCACTTGAATTAACCGAAAATGTAATAAATATAATTGAAGAGGAAAGTAAAAAAATTCCCATCCCTCATGTTGAAATAAGAGGAATAGTAGAAGTTTCATCTCAAAAATCCAATGGTGTGGAAATTATTAAATCTATTCTAAGTACTGCAGAAATTACAAAAGGTAATTCAAAGGTTATGATTTCGTATATCGCAGCACCTAAATATAGAATAGTTGTGGCTGCGGATAATTTTAAAATTGCTGAGAAATCTATTAACAGTGCTATAGAAAAAATAAAATCTGCAATTGAAAAAGAGAACGGTCACTTCAATTTTATTCGTCAAGAATCTAAAAAAACTCAACAACAATTAGTTCATTAAAATGAAACATTTATTGAGAAAGTGTTTAAAATGTAAGATTTATACTCTTAAGAATCAATGTCCTAATTGTTCGGCTATTACAGTTGATCCAACTCCAGCTAAATTTTCTCCAGATGATAAATATATTTTGTATAGACTACCTGAGTCTTATAACAAGAAACAAACAAATAAAGAAATTATATGAATTATTGCTTCCATATTTTTTCATGGTTTTGTAAGAGTATTTATATATCTATTATATGGTAATGTGTTATATTTTATTCGCGTGATGTTAATTAAATAGCATTAGATTATCTTAGAACTAGAAATTTTTAATTTATTGAATAATTATTAAGTTTTATTATTAGGTGGTAATATTTAATGTAATATTTAATACTTAGTTATAAAGAAAAAAAGAGATGGATTTTTTGTCTAGTTACTTACCAATACATATACCGCTTGGATTAGCAGTCATACAATTGTTTTGATCATATGTATTGCCATTGGTGTTTACTGGTAACCCATTAGCATTGTTTACGTCGATTGTGTTCAAAAGAACATTGTTAAAGTTAACATTGTTTTGATTACTTTGATTGTCTATATAAAGACCGTTTCCAGATTCAGTAATAGAATTCAAAGTGATAACAGAGTTATCTGAGTTAACTAATGTTACTCCTGCCAAGGTATTTTGGAAAAGTATATTATTTTCGATAGTGCTTTGTTGTGTAGAATGTCCTGCAATACCAATTTGGTTGTTCATAATTATGGACAGATGTGCATTGAGTATGCTTGCACCAGTACTGAATAATCCTATTTGGTTATTTTTAGCAACTATTCCTTTTACTTCAACATTTTGAGATCCTGTCATCAGTATACCGGCTTGAAATCCTTCAATAGTACCATCCTGTACTACTACATTGTTCATATTTGGTATCATGATTCCTACTTTACTTGAAGTCTTGGTATCGCTATCTACATCTGGACCAGATATTGTATGTCCGTTAAGATCTACAACAATATCGCTCGCACCAACTATAAGACCATCACTTTCTGCACAATTCAAGTTAGAAGTTAATATAACATTTTGTGTGATAACTTGACCGCATGATGGGCTTATGGCTAATGGTTGTGATGATGGTTGTTGTTGTGCTGTTGGTTGTTGTTGTGCTGGTTGGGTTTGGGCACTTAAAGATATGGGTTGCATTGTTATTGCTGCAACGGCAGAGAATGAGATGATCGCTGCCAACATATAT
>DASUCH010000002.1:0-11268 GCA_035762785.1 Nitrososphaeraceae archaeon
CCTACACTATCACCTGCTACTACTAAACGTGAAGAATCTAAATTGAGGCTTTGACCATTCTCTGAAATCCATTTTGTAGCAGCATATGCTTCTTCTAGAGATTGTGGATATTTTGCTTCAGGAGAGAGCGTATAGTTGACAAATACAATTGCAGCATGTGCGCCATTTGCAAGTTCCCTTAACAATCTCTCGTGAGTATCAAAACCACCTAGCACCCATCCACCGCCATGGGTGTACATTACAACAGGTAGTGTTTCATTGCCACTACCTTGGGGTCTGACTATCTGAATAGGTATTTCACCATTAGGATCCCCTGGAATAGTTTTGTTTTCTATTTCAGCTGGAAGCTTTTCTATCGGGCCTGCCTGAAGTCCAGACAGTACATTACGAGCCTCAGTGGGAGTCAAAGTATAGAGTGGAGGACCACCAATTTGTTGTAGCTTTTCTAAAAATAATTTAGTTTTATTTTCTACCGTAGGATAGTTGTTGGTATCCATACCATATAGTAATCAATTAGTATTATTTAAAGAAAAATGGAAACTTATTATTATTACTAGAAGCATAATTGCTGAAAAATACGTAGTTTACGTTTCATTCGAGTACACAGTAATGATCAACAAATCCAATTCCAATCTTTAAATCATTTCAAATTCAAGATATTTTAAGATTCGTGAGGATGAAAATTTTACATTACACATTTATTAAAATTGTAACTTTATTAAGCAAAACAAGAAATTGTCAAAATTTAGGTCGTATTATTTCATATACATGATCAATATGTTTGAATGATTTCATCCTTTCATTTTTTGGAATATATAATTTATTAGTATCAAATTTATCCATAACTAACTTATTAACTTCCTCTGAAATAATGATTTGGTTTTTATTCGCATAACCCTCAAGTCTACTACAAAAGTTAACATTCTTTCCAATTGCTGTAATCTGTACTCTTGAAGGGGAACTCCAATAACCAAAAATAACATCTCCTACATGAATAGCGCATTTTAAATCAATATTAGTATATGGTTTAAAACCAAAATAATTATTCCATAGTCCAAGATGCCTATTTTTTATATCTTCAAATATTTTCCTTAATTCAATGGCAGCCAGAATTGTTCTATTAGGAACGTCATCAAATTTTATATCTTTAATCCCAAAGTAAGCAAAAATTCCATCACCTATAAATTTGTCCAAAATTCCATTATTGTTGCTGATTATTTGGGATGCCGCATAATAGTATTCTTTTAAAAAAAGTAAAAGTTCTTCCTTTCTTCTCCCTATGGCAAGCTCATTAGTTAGGTCTGAAAAATTGCTAATATCCCAAAATACAATGATCAGTCTATTGACTTCAATTCCATAGGAACGAAATGATTTTAGTTCATTAAATATATATGGATCAAAAAATAAACCAAGTTTTTCTTTGTCATAAGTATCATCTACGTCTAATATTTTTTCATTTGACATCGTCTAATCTAACCTCCAATTTTTTATTCTCCTCCATCTAATTGACTTAACAAATACTGATGTGGAATATTGAATCTTTTACTAAGAAATATTAGTTTTTCAGTATTGCTCATATCACTATACTTTTGAACAAATATAGCTATGCTGTTATGTTCTTTCAGATCTTTCATAGTATGTTCTTTACAAATATAGTCAATTTGTGAATAGTCATAATTAAATGTCAATTCTTTCGATTCTCCTGGACCTATCTGTAGTTGTTCTATGATTTCAACTTTTGAAAGATCATTTAACACTCCAAAAAAATATAAATTATGAAAATCCTTACTTATATTTATCCATTTAACGTTATCTCCTTTTTGTATTTTAACAACCTCTGGAATAAAATTTCTTATTTTTTCATATGGTATAAATTCTGGAATGATAACCGAATGATTCATATTAATACTATAATATTTAATTAATAATAAAATTTTAGTTCCTTTTAAAAAAGTATAATTGAATGAAATGAAATGAAATGAAAAATATTTTACTATTTCTAACATTCCGAGAATTTCAATTATCATATTCTTTATTCTCATTCAGGAATAAATTGTATAACCTAATACTATTTTTTCGGATACATTATTTGCTCCTTGGTGTTTAGAATGAACAATAATATTTCCTAACTGGCTTCAGCATGTATAGCCAAATAGGTATTTCTTATTTATTTTTGGAATATTCTTTATTTTATTAGAAACTTTCAAAAACTGCTTTATTTATCAATATAAGTTAAATGACAGGCCTACTGCTATTTGTGTGTCGTTTGAGGTTAGCAATTCGTAGAGTTTTGTTCAGAACAAATTAACCTTCAATTTAACTTAGAGTAATGTTTCATCCACATAACACCACTTCCAATGCGCATCAGGTTCAGAAGATTGGACAATCGGGTGTTCTGTTGAATGGAAATGTTTAGTTGCATGTCTATTCTTTGACGAGTCACAACATCCTACATGGCCACAAATAAGACAAAGACGCAATGCAACCAAGAATCCCCAATTTTAATACAAATCCTCACAACCATCTGTACTAGGCTTTACGTTTTGAATTAATTTAAGATGTTTACATCCTGAATCCTTTCGCTTAATATTTCTTCTGTACTTAATTATTTTTTTTATAAAGAGGTAAACCACTGGTAAAACTAAATATGGTAAACGATAGAAACCGAAAATTATATTCTATACGTTAAATACAAAATAAAAAATTTTGTATATCTATTTCTTGATGAGACTTTGATAAAGAATTGTTAGCAAGTCTTCTGGTTGTCTACTAGTATGGTCATAATAAATTTCATCGTATTTTGATGTTGGTTGTGAAGCAATTCTTTCTTCTAAAGATTTTCCACTTTCTATCTTTTGGCTAACTTTCTCTAGTACATCTTTTAACAATTTGAAAAACTAATAACTTTTGTTTCATTAGATACTTCTGAATGGCCGAATTCTACTTTAGTTTCATCACCAATTATTTATGATATTGTTTCTCAGTAGGAGGTTAATCCGTCAATACTACCACCACTTGATAGATCAAAGAATAGATATGATTTATCATTAAAGTCATCATCCACCTGAATTGTAAAGTATACTATGGAAATCACCATCAGTGTGACCATTATCTATATGAATTATCTTTATCTAATCGCCATTCTTATAGACAGTCATGTTATAGGACAAGGTAACAATTGGTAAACCTTTTTCGCACAAAGGAGGTACTGTTCCATTAAATCTGTTAAAAAAAACAAACGGATATCAATATATTTGATTTTTTATTTTCATTGTTAACTAATCTTTATTTATCAGTAGTCTGTATTATTATTACATGAACTACTATCAATTCTCTATAATGATATCAATTTTAGATAGGCATTTATGCCATTATATGCCTAATGTGTTCTTTCATTGTTACTATTAATTGTCATTATAGAGAATGATAGTAATAGTAATTGCAGTATTAGTGGATGAATTTTTTATCATGCAACAAGTTGAAATTGAAATTCTTTTTCGATGAATAAAGTATTTTTTAAGAATGGAATATATCATTAAATTAACTTTATTTAAAGTGATTACGTTCATAGTTACAGTAAAATTGATAAATAAAATTATTAGGTCAGCATAAATATTTTATTTTTTAAATAATCTGTAATGAGTAAAACACTAATGATATATATCATAGCAACAATAATTGCATTTTCAAGCGTTACAACAATAACAATGCAACCTATAGACATAAGTGCTCAAACCCAACCAGCAGCACCCACACAATCACCGCTACAAACACAACAACAAGCATCACAACAACCATTAGCCATAAGTCCATCATGCGGTCAAGTTATAACACAAAATGTTGTATTAACCTCTAACTTAAATTGTGCAGATAGTGATGGTCTTATAGTTGGTGCAAGTGATATTGTTATAGATCTTAATGGACATACAATTTCTGGTCCAGATGTAGATAGTCAAGAAAAAACTTCTAGTAAGGTAGGAGTCATGATTCCTAACATGAACAATGTAGTAGTTCAAGATGGTACTGTTCAAGGATTTCAAGCAGGGATTTTAATGACTGGTTCTCAAAATATTGAATTAAGCAATATTATTTCCAAAAATAACCAAATAGGAGCATTCAGTACTGGTGCTAGTATAGTTAATGCACATTTGTCCATATTTATGAATAATGAAATTGGTTTTGCAGGACACTCAACCCAACAAGCCACTATTCAAGATAATATACTTTTCCAAAATAAATTGGCAGGAATAACATTAGTCAATTCGGATAATGGTATACTTACTTTGAACTCTATTACTGAATCCGGAAATGGTCTTTATGTAGATAATCAAAGTAACAATAACAATATTAACTTTAATAATGTTCTTTTGAACACCATCGACGTAAACAATGCTAATGGGTTACCAGTAAATACCAATGCCAATATATTTGACCAAAACAATTGTATGACTGCTAATCCAAGTGGTATATGCATAGGTAAGTAACAAAAAAAATCTTTTTTTAAATCTTTTTCTTTACATTTTTGAAGATATTTATTTGAAAATAAGAAAATAGCAAAATAGCAATATTTAATCATATTCCATTATGTAAATAAGATGACACATTCTTATTGCAGAGGGATATCAAGTGGTTTCAAGTTTGGACACATATGGCCTGATGAAAGCGATTGAGAATGCTATAGGATGGATTTAATAAAACAACCCATCATTAAAATCAGCTAGATTTGAGTAAAATTGAAAAATTCCTTAAACGAGGTTCTACCACATGTTAAGTAGTTTCTCCGCTATCGGTCTTGGAGCTATAAGGGGAATTCTGATAGAATTATTAATCATGGTTCTATTAAGTTAAGAGATTCTTTAGAAGAGTCCAAAATTTATGTAAAAATTGTTTCACATCCCACTGGGAGCATGAAAAATAAGAGAAATATCAAAAGATGTGTCATAATTAACCAGAAGGGAAATATTATAAATAAAAAAAATAATTACTGTTTATAAAATAGAAAAAATTTCTGAAAAATATTTCACAAAGTTAATGTGAATAAAACCAAATAGATTTTTGCACATGTTTAACAATTACAATTATTATTCCTGTAATCGATCTAGAATTTCAAATGACATTATTTCGATTTCAATTATCCCAATAATATCCTTTTTTATTTTGTTTGGATTTGGTAACTTAGGAATTTTCGGCCAAGAATCAAATTCCGAGTCTAAAGATAAAGATATCAATATAGTTGTTGCAGGAGACTTTTACTGTAATGATCAAACAGAAGATACTATTAATAATATTATATCAGTAAATCCTGAGTTAATAATCACTACAGGAGATCATGTTAAAGATGAAATATCTGCTGATTGCTGGATCAAAATGTCAAAGCCAATACAAGATATAATGAAAATTGCCATAGGAAATCATGATATTGAATTTTCAAATATATACAAACAGATTGTTGATCATCACAGTATAAAGACTCCATATTACTCCCATGACTTTGAAAATGTACATTTCATAAGCATGTCAACAGAGCATCCATTTGAAGAAAGAAGCAAACAATACAAGTTTATCAAAAATGATTTAAAAAAGACTTCAAAGAATCAAGATATTGATTGGATAATAGTTCATCAACATAAACCATTTTATTCAACGCATGTTGATAGGGAAGAAGCCGAAGAATTACGTGATTCTCTTTTACCATTATTTGAAAAGTATAGCGTAGATATAGTAATATCAGGTCATAATCAATATTATGAGCGAACATATCCTATTTTGTATAATAAAGAAATAGAAGACATAACAGACGAAGAGGCTATACCTCAACCAATCATTACTGATAATTCTCCCTCTGATTATGAAAATACAAAAGGAATACAATTCTTAACAGTAGGTACTGCAGGCGATGAACTAAGTGGCCCAGAAGAAAGTCCTAATTATATAGTGATACAGGACAACAAGGAATATGGATTTCTTAACCTAAAATTAGAAAATAATGGCAAAACTTTAGTCGGAGAATTTCGTACAGGAGAGAACGATGATGATATACTAGATAGTTTCAAGTTGATAAAATCTTAAATTTTATAACCAGTTTATTTTTATAACACCCTTAGTTAATTCATTTAACAATATTTTATATTTTATAATTCTCAATGCGTAAAATGCACTATAAACATTAAATGAGACCACCGTTGTTATTGATTAGCAATGTATTCTGCTATGGGTAAAAAAAGTTCTCTTAAAAGGATTTTAAAATGGATATTTGGTGGTTTCAGCATAATTTTTGTTGTAATGTTATTTATTATTGTAGTGTATGACGCTTTAACTGGTACAACTTCCAACATAACACCAGAATATTGTGCGAAGTATGGATTTCTAGCCTCTCCTGGTTGTTGGTAATAAATAAAAGATTTTACAATTTAATTGTCCTAGTCTAAACGAGTAGATAAAAAGGGGAGTAACTTCTATTGATAGAAAAACTCTTCGTCTAGACTATAACTTTGATGGTTCGGTTTTAATTTAATTTCCAGATGAAGCCTATTTTAATAAGAAAAACAGCTTAAGAAGTAGGAAATAATCAATTTTCCTGTTTGAATTAAAGTAGATGCAACGGTAACTTATAAGGAGTTTAATTTGATAGGATGTAGAATATTTTATTTTCACTTTTTGTGAAGTATAATAATTCTATTAGTAAATCAGAAAAGTTTTAAATAAATAAATATGATTACTAAAAATAAAATTATAACAGTGATAGACCATCCTATTACATTAGAAACTATTCCATTTACTCTATTACCAAGTATATCTTTATCATTCGCAATTCTCATTATTATTATAAGTATTGGAACTAAAATAATCCCATTGATAGTTGCAGCATACAATAACATTTGAATTGGATTAATTGGATTAATATAATTGATTAGTAAGCCTATTATTACGCAAACAAGTATAACTAGATAGAATGGTATTGCTTATCTAAATTTTTTACTTAAACCTTCTTTCCATCCAAATAGTTCAGACAGTGCATATCCACTTGTCACTGCAAAGATAGGTATTGCTAATAACCCTGTACCAATTATACCTATTACAAAAATTATTTTTGATATTTCTCCCGAATGAGGGAATGTTTTAACTAATGGCTCTAAGGCTTGTGCTGCTTGGTCTGCTGTTTGTATTTCATATATGTCATTTGCATGAAGACTACCTGCAGTTGTTACCATAATCGACCACATAACAAATACTGCAAACGCCATACCAATTCCGACATCAATTTTTACTAATAGTATTTCTCTGTTTGATATTTTAGACCTTCCAAATCTCATTTCCTCTTGTTTATTTTTGGTAATACTTTCTTCTGCTTCTTCGGATGTTTGCCAGAATAACATATAAGGTGACAAAGCATTGCCAAAAATAGCAATAATCATCATTATAAATTCTGGTGTTAGTTTAATATTTGGTATTAATGATGCTGATAGTATCTCATTCCAATTTCCTCCAACAATTATTGACGTAATAAAATAGACAAGTAAAGTTAATGTTAAATATCTAAGTATCCTTGCATATTTTTTATAAGGAATAAGAATCACACTTAATAAAACAATAATTGAAAAAAATATTGAAAATCCAATTGGTGGGATTTGTGGAAATATTAGTTTAGTAGAAGCAGCCATTGCTCCAATATCCGCACTAATATTCATAATATTTCCAACAATAAGAAGAATTACTGTTAGAAAAGCAATTTTTTTTGAATATTTTCTAGATATTACTGTTGTTAATCCACTTCCAGTTACAATACCAATTCTAGCACAAATTCCAACTATTACTATAATAAATGGATATAGATACAATGATAACCACAAAAGCCCAAATCCAAATTTTGCTCCTGCCTGAGAATAGTTTGATATGGCAGAAGGGTCATTATCTGCTGCTCCTGCAATAAGGCTTGGTCGTAAGGATTTAAAAACTAATAGAAAGGCTAACTTTGATTTTTTACTATTATTTTTTGAGGGTGGTCTGAATCTATCTGATTTATCCACTATTACATCTATTACTATTCGAAGTGTTTATTCTTTATCCATCCTTTGAAGAATATAGCATCAATCGATAAAATTTTCTGTGTATTTTATGTAAAATTGTATACTGGATATACTCCTCTCAACGGATTACTTTAAGCGTACATCCTAAGTTTAACCATTTAGATTGTATAAATGACTATTTGCATATTAAAATGTCATGGTCTGAATACAGAAAGAATTGCAGTGGGGATAGTAGATGGGGAATAATAAGAATTTATACTATAGACATTTGTACGTCTATCTAAATTGGATCTTTGAAATACATTAAAATAATATTATCTCTTATTTAATTCAATAACTTTTTACCATCAAAACAGAAATTTTTTAAAATTAATATAGATAATCCCAGTTAATCTTTATAAAGAATAATACAGTTTTACTTTTACAGTAAAAATGTCTACTACAAAAGGGAAAAGTATACTCATAATAGATGAGGATGAAGATCTCACTAATCTATTTAAAACATTTTTAGAATATGACGGATATAAAGTAGATGCTTTTAATAATCCTGTTGATGTTTTATATTCTTTTAAAAAAGATGTATATGATCTTGTTTTACTTGATTTGAAGATACCCAACATGAATGGTTTAATATTATCTGAAAAATTGAAAAATATAGATCCTGCTCTATTATTATGTTTTATTACTGAAAATAAGGAATTCATAGAGCACATTAAGAGATATAATCTCGATATTGAAAATATTGTTATATACAAACCAATTTGGTTAAACGAACTTAGAACTAAAGTTCAATCACTTTTATCCCATCAACAACAACAAAAAGAAGACAAAGATAAGTTATCGATGATGATCGCACTATGATGAATATATTCTGTGATTTTAGTTTCTCAAATATATAGATTTAATATAAACTTAATTTTGACCAATTAATTATAACCTATTTACTAGCAACCGCATCCATTATCATTGATATATTACTAACTATGTAATTTGATACATACGGCAGAGCTGCGTTAATGTCATTAGTTGAAAACCCTTGTTGTCTAGCAATACATCTGAAATTTGCTCTTATACCACCAATTACACAGCCTATGTAAAAATCTGCATTACGCCTCACAAGTGTATCTACGCCTATTCTTTCAAACGTATCCTCAAGTTGGTCTCTGACATCTCTAAATTCTGCTATTGTAGCATTAAGTGCCTCAAAAGATAATATAAGCATTCGATTATCATTGAATGTCATATTAACTAACTTCAGGGCGAGAAGTTAATATTTTTCGATTTAAAGCCATTGAATTTAATTCTTCATTTTCCTTTTTAGAGTACTCTTCCTAGATAATCTTCAAAAGTAATTGTCTATACACACAAAATACTTCTTAAAAAATCTTATTTCATTTTAATAGGAAATTTCCTAGAATGACTTCTTCCATAAAGATACCCAAATTTATATCAAAATATTTTTCACATACTACTGAGAAATATACAAAAATTTATCTCGCTAAAATATTAGTATAATTATTTCTTGAATTTAGGAGAGTTTGTGTTAGATTAATTACACAATCTATCCTAGGATAGAAATACTTCCTGCGTTAGTGTTAGCTACATAAACGTTTTCATTGTTAGAATTGAATGCTATTCCAGTAAGATTATTGTCTTTACCAAATACATTAATAGTATCAATTACGGTATTAAGAATTCCATCAATAACTGAAACTGTCCCATTTATTGAATTTGTAACATAAATGTTACCGTCATATTCATTATATGTTATCCCGATTGGTCTAGCACCTGTTGAAATAGTTTTAACAACATCATTTGTGGTACCATTTATAACTGAGACTGTATCTGAACCAGTATTTGCTACATATAAGTAGTTGTTAACTGGATTATAAATTATAGAAGAAGGAGCTATCTCACCAGTCGATATTGTTTTTACTAAGGTATTTGTTGTACTGTTAATTACTGAAACAGTATCAGATCCCCTGTTAGTAACATATAGGTTGCCATTATCATAATTATATGCAATCCCATCAGGGCTAAAAAATTTTCCTATAGTTTGACTTATATTTCCCATTACAGTATTGGAAGTGCCATTTATTAGCGATATTATATTCATTCCGCTATTGGTTACATATATTGTATTGTTAATTGGATTTACTTCTATCCCTGAAAGACCTGTTCCAAGAAAATTACCAATATTAATTGTATCGGTTATTAAATTAGTTGTAGTATTAATTATTGATATTACTCCTGAATTAGAATTTGTAACATAAATTAAGTCATTAGCAGTATTGTAAATGATTGCCTTAGGATTATCACCTGCATGTATAATTGCATCAAAATTATCAGTTGTAGTATTTATCACTGAAATTGAGCTCATATTATTAAGCACCCCAGAATTTGTGACATAAAGCAAATTGTTATCTGGTTTAAATGCCATTCCATAAGGTGAAGTAAAACCCGATATTGTGCCTGTAACAGAGAGTTGGGATTGTGGAGGAATGACAGGTTGGGGTGGATTAACCGCATTTGTTATAATACAAACTTTTGCTTGACCTGATTTTATTTTCCCTTCACAACCATTTGAGTAATTTGTTGAGTATCCTAGTGGACCTTTTTCCGTCACACTATAGCTGCCAGGATCCAAAGTAACAGTGATACCACTTCCAGATCTTCCTGGAAAAGACCTGGGTGATGGATCGTTCCCACTTACTTTAATGGTAAATGCAGTAGGTTTTAATTTTGTAGCAGTGTCATCAGAGTTGTATTTATTGATTACATCTTTTATGACTATCAATTGTGCAGATTGATCTTCAGGTTGGTAAACATTTGTAACACTACATGTAATTTTCTCTCCAGAGTTCATTGTACCGAGACAACCGCTTGAATAGTCTGCATTATAATCTGAAGGACCTACCTCAGTAACAGAATAACTCCCTTTTTTCAAATTCACATTCACACCGCCTGAACTTCCAGGAAAAGAAGTTGGCTGAGGATCTTGACCATTCACGGTAATAGTAAAATCAGATGGTCTCTTAGATCCTCCTCCATCATTAACGACTTTTTTTACAACATTTAATGTACCTGTAAGTACAGGTGAATTGTACGTATTAGTAATAGTACAGGTCTTTGTTTGTCCAGGGTTTATCGTTCCAGAACACGAACTTGATTTACTGACTGTATAATCAGATGGTCCAATTTCATTAACACTGTATTTTCCTTGATCTAACTTTACGATTGT
>DASUCH010000003.1:0-28365 GCA_035762785.1 Nitrososphaeraceae archaeon
ATAGATTCGAAAAATTACCTGAATGAATTTCTAATTTTTAATTTAGCCCTTTATGGAATCTTGACTTTCGATATTATTTATCCATTTTAGTTAATAATAATAATAATAATATTAATAATATAAACTTAGAAGTAAGTAAAGTATTAATGCCAACTCTAGACGAAAAACTTATTTTAATACTTTTATTTTATAGACAAAAATGCATTTTAATATTTTAAATATATTATCTATAATACTATCTAGTAATGTTTAGAAATTTTAATAATTGTCCATATATTTCTTAGATACTCTTTATTTAGAACCGGTTATCGATATTGATCCCTACAAATTACTTATTTGTCCCATCTATATAGATAAGACAAATATCTATTTTAAATAAAGATGATAATTTTCAATTATTAAATTTATTTCTTAATTTACAGATCAATATAAGATGGTATCATTTTACTTTTTCAATATTATGCGATAAAGATGGAAGAATTACTCTATCTACTACTCTTCTGCAATATTCACAATTATGATTTATAGTCTGTAATAAATCTAAAAAATAAATGAAAATATACTATTCGAAAAATATCCTATTCGTAGTATAATGTTTGTAGTTAAGGTTTTGCCTCATAGATTATGTTAAACGGTGTCTGAGTTGCACGTCTGAATTTGGTAAACCCAGATGCTTCTGATATCTCTTTTATTTTTTTCTCACCTGCCTGGGCTCCTAATGCAGGACCATTATCTGCTAAAGAATTTGGGACACATACAAGAGTAGATGCTGCATAATATGTTCTGCCTACCTCATTAAGATTCTCTTCTACCTTGTCATTAGCCATTGGTTCTATAATCATACAGGTTCCATCTGGTTTAAGTGATTTCTTTGCAAATTTCATTGCTGCTAAAGGATCACCCATATCATGAAGACAGTCGAAAAATGTAATTAGATCATAATCATTACCAATTGATTCATCATTAGCTGATACCGAGCTAAATTCTATATTCCCTGTTATTCCTTCCTTTCTTGCTTGCACTTTAGCTTGTTCAATAGAAGGATCATGATTATCAAAACCATAAAATTTAGAATTTGGATAAGCCTTAGCCATAAGAATTGTTGATATACCATAACCGCATCCAATGTCAGCAACTTTAGCTCCTTGCTTTAGTTTTTCTTCGACTCCATGAAGTGAAGGAATCCATGAACTCACAAGATTTCCAACATAGTTAGGTTTAAAAAATCGCGCAGTGCCTTCAAAGAGATCGTGATGATGTTCACCCCATCTCAATCCCTTTCCAGTTTTGAACATTTCTACAAACTTATCTTCGTCTTTAAAATAAGATCTGATTGCTTGATATGCTCCATGTATATATATAGGACTATTCTCATCTGCTAATGCCATTGCTTGTTCTGGTGGAAGAGTATATTTTTCATCTGATGCATTATAGGTTATATATCCTCCAGCAGCTTGATTTGCTAACCATTCTCTAATAAGTCGTTCATTTGTGTTAGTCTTTTTTGCTAATTCTCCAGATGTAATAGGCGTTCCAGATTCTGCCATGACTTTGTATAAACCAAGTCTATCTCCAATAATCAAAAGCATTGAACTCATAGTGCTAGCGATATCTCCAACAGCTTTTAGCATAAAGTCGTGTAATTTTTGTTCATTAATTTTGTTGGTAGAATTTTCTGATTGCATGCTTTTGTAAAGTAATAAATAGTATTTATTCTTTCAATTGAGGAGAAGATAATAATGGTCATTTATAAATTTTAAATTATTTATTACTAACACATAGATATATTCCAAAAGATTCAACTTAGTTAAATTAAGTCTTTACACTATTTGAACTAAAGTTCTTTATAGTATGCACCATAAGTCTAAGTTACCATATATTAGGTATATATTACATCTTTAAATATAGTATTTGTAACATCCTTGAAAATAACAGTGTTCATATCTATATGGTCAGTTGGAGGATTAATTACTTGACATTTAGTAACTTTTATTGGATCAGGAATGTTCTTGGCTGTTTTGAGCGTGTATGTATAATGGTTGTATTATTATAAAACCTGTTATTAATAAGGCATTTAGAATTGTTGTAGTGATAATTTTATTTGAATATATTATTCTCATTACTATTATTACTTTAACTAAAATATCAAAGCTATACATCATTTATCCTACTTTTTTTAATAACTTTTTACTATTTTTTATTCTATTTGCTCATTAGTCAATTTGATGTTACGAACTATAGACATTAAAAAGATACTATGGACCATCAAGTATTGTGATATGGGATTATAGTATTTGAAAATTTGTAATGATATTTAATTACTGCTATAAAAGCTTTTAACACCAAAATTTATAATTTATTGATAATAATGTGTATTTCATCTTTATTACAGTAAAATATTGATAAAAAACCTTTTATAATTTAAATTGTTTATATTATATGAGAACTTTACGATTATTAAACCTTCATTGTAATAAACTGATGATGATAATAAAAATGAGATGAGATTTTTCTTTCTCTGGACAATAGATTAAAATAAGTATATCATATATGTATTATACATGAAATATAGAAGCAGAACAGAAATAGTCGGTAATATACTTGATGCCGCAAATGGAGGAGCAACTAAGACAAAAATAATGTATATAGCCTTTCTAAGTTATGGGCAATTAAAGGAATATCTTTCTCTTTTGATAGAAAACAATCTAATAGAATATCTTGATGGAACTAAAACATTCAAGACTACAGAAAAAGGATTAAACTTACTAAAAATGCACAATGAGATGGGAGAATTATTACATACTACAGTCAAAAACGTTTAGTTAATTTCTATTATTTCAATATAAAAAAATACTCATCTGGGAATTAGAAATCTCAGAGAGAATTAAAATAGTTTAGAAGGCGTTTGTAGCTACTTCTTTAACTAATGTAATAATATATAGTTTCTTTAAAGGTATCAAAACCTCTTTCATTAGATATTTAGTTTTATCTTGATATAAAAGCGATGAATCAATAGGATATTTCTTCCTAGTAAATTAAAATGAGACATACTTGAAGATATGTACTATATAGTTAGTCAATATATAAATAATAAGTAAGATCTTACAATAATAATACAAGGTTTAAAAAGTATTTTTTATAAAGTAATTAATATAATGTAATTATCTAATAATATTAATTATTTTTTAAATTGAAAAGCGAATGTATTTGGTTCTTTATTATTTGTATCATGAATAAATTGCATTCTTAATAATTTGCCATATATAACTATATCCCTAGACATATTTTCAATACGTAGCAACAATTTAGGATTACTAATATTAGAATATTCATCAAGATCATATTCGGTATTTATGGATACACCATAAGGCAAACTCCAGCCATAACATTGACGTATAGCAGTTCTCATATGGTCCATAACAGTCAATCCTTTTTCATGAGAAGATACTATATACCCAAATATTTTTCCTGAAAATTCATACCAGTAATAATCTAAAAAATTTTTCATTCCTCCTGACATTGATCCATGATAGTCAGGCGTAGCCAGAATAAAAGCGTCAGCATTTATTAGACTATCATTTATTTTTTTAATGTCTTCAGAAATTTCTTTTGGTTTATTAGGATTAAAAATAGGGAAATTTATTTTACTCAATTCTATTATGCTTGTATTTGCTCCATATCTTCGTGATTTATCTAAAACCATTTTTAATATTTTATTACTTGAAGAATTTTTTCGTAAACTAGAACCTATACCTAAAAGCTTAAACCCTGTTATTTTTTTATTAATTAAATTTATCAAAGATTCATCTATTTCCATTTTTTTACTTTTTCTGTTCTCTTTAATTTATTTGTTAAAGCTTTCATTAACTGGATATTTATTTTAATTTCTATATTATTATTTACTTCTGGATATATGATATTAATAAAATTTCAAATTTAATTTCTATTTATTTTCTTTTTATTTAAATATAGACTGGGTTAATTTAAGATAAATTCACTTCCTTTTAACTAGACAATAAATAATTCTTGTTAGATGTCATATCATCATATATGAAAATAAAGAATTGTATCCAGTTATACACATGAAATAGGTGACATTCATTTTGGATATGGATAGTGAGTTATAAAAACACAATAGTTATATCTAGGAAGAGAAAGAATTGCTAATGCACTTATTACTACAAAATCAAGATCTTGATGATAGTATCGCTCAACAAGAAAAAGAGCATTTTAGCCGGGTGCTAGAATATCGTCAACTGGAAGCATAGTTGAAGTAGAATTTGATAGAGATGGAAAAGATAGAAATAGTCTTGAACCTATTTGATAGACAATCTGATAGTAGATTTAACGTATTTCAATCAAAAAATTATATGAATTTATTTATAGAGAATATTTACTGAAATAAAAAAGATATGTAATAGTAATGATGATTTCTCCTAATCATTACTCCAACATAATAAAGGAAGGTGTTCAATGATTACAAATCTCTTCCTTGGGAAGAAAAAGAATTGAGAAATACATACAATTGCTGTCTATAATTTCAAATAACCTAACTATAATTAGATTTCATTGCATAATGCATTCTTTACTCCAAGCGAGATAGTTTAATAAGTAAATGAGAAGGCTGCAAAAATATATGAATTGCTTGAGTCAAATTTTATCATAAATAACTCTTCTAATAAAAATAAAAAAAGAAGTAAATTGGAGCTTTACTAAACTTCGAGTAAAAAACATATTTTTTATAAATTGACTTTTGTCAGCATTTATATTTTTTTGTATAAAATAATAATGTTTTTACACCTTTTTTCAAATTTTTAAAATAACACAGATCGCACATGTTCATAGGAGATATAGGACAAAACATTTGTTAAAACAGAAAATTATGAATGAGTTAGATGACATCAAATCAAATATTTCACACGTAGTCCATTTCAACAGCAGGAAAAAATTATATAAACTTATCAATATTCTACAAATATAACATTTTAGAAAGCCTAATCTATAGACTATAGGGATCTATATTAACACCATATGATACTTAAAAAAATATCATAATATCATAGTTATTAGAGAGGCGTAACATTCAACACGAATTTGACGAAGTATAATGATAATCATTCTCTTATTCCATTAACAAAATTCTCGAAATTTGATCCTATCTTTAAATTATTACTAGTTGGAGCAGCAGCATATACTCTCTTAATGCTAGCCCTAATACTTTTTGCAGTTGGAGAGGGATCAATGAAAATCTTTCAACATGAGGGACTAAGCTTTATAACCAGTACTGATTGGAATGCAGTACCTGGTCGAGAATCCTTTGGAGCTTTGCCATATATTATAGGAACTCTGGTTTCCTCAGGTATTGCAATGGCAATTGGCGTTCCTATTAGTTTAGGTATAGCTATATTTCTCTCGGAAATAGCAGGTCCAAAATTAAAAACTTTATCCTATATTATTGAACTTTTAGCCGCAGTTCCAAGTATAATATATGGTTTCTGGGCATTGTTTGTTTTTAGATTTTGGATTGTGGATTTTGTAGAAAAACCTTTACATAATTTATTTGGTGATTCTTTACCATTTTTTGCTAAAACACCTTTTGGTATAGATGTATTTACCGCTGGGATAGTTCTTGCTATAATGATAATTCCAATAATTTCTTCTATTACTAGAGAATTATTACTTGTTGTACCTAATTCTCAAAGAGAAGCTGCATATAGTTTAGGTGCAACTAGGTGGGAGGCTATTAAAATTGCTGTATTACCTTATGCAAAATCCGGGATCTTAGGTGCTAGTATAATTGGACTGGGAAGAGCTATCGGTGAAACGATGTTAGTTACTTTAATAATAGGCAATGCAACTGGATTAAATGCTATTCCAACATCTCTTTTCTCACAAAGTCAAACTTTGTCTAGTTTAATAGCAAATGAATTTAATGAAGCTGCATCAGAATTACATCTTTCTGCACTTATTGGTCTTGGAGCTGTTCTACTTCTGCTTACACTGATAATAAATGTAATAGCCCGATTTTTAGTCTACAAGATGGTAAAAACTTCTAATCCTGGAGGGCGAATATAATATTTTGTCATCTAAACCCAAGAAGGAAAATAATCAGTATATCGAGAGACGAAAGAATATTCGGGAAATGATGTCAAAAACATCGAATAGTAAAATATATGTAAATAACTTAGTAACTATTTTATGCATATGTTGTGTTATTATTGCTATTATTCCTCTTGGTAGTATTCTTTTCGAGGTTTTTAAAAATGGTTCTTCTGCTATTAGTTTTGAATTTCTTACTCAAAAACCAGGCTCAATTGGGTCTGGTAAAGGAGGTATAGGTCCAGCTATTCAAGGGACTTTAATCGTAGTAAGTACTGCATCTATTATTGCTATACCTGTAGGGGTTTTTGCTGGAATTTATCTATCTGAATATGCAAAAGGCAAAAATAAATTTGCATTTGCTGTACGCTTCTTTGCTGATGTTTTAACAGGATTACCTTCAATTATAGTTGGTGTTGTAAGTTATGTGATAATAGTTATTTCTATTGGTTCCTTTTCTGTTATAGCAGGAGCCTTTTCATTATCTTTAATAATGATTCCACTTGTTACTCGAATAACGGAAGAAAGCCTTAAAATGGTGCCAGATTCTCTTAGAGAGGCGGCTCACTCACTGGGAGCACCCAAATGGAAAATTACTATATTTATAGTACTAAAGACAGCAACAAGCGGAGTTCTAACTGGAATATTATTATCGATAGCAAGAATTGCTGGAGAAACTGCTCCATTAATTATGACGATACTAGGAACAAGTTTATATTTTTCATCATTTACTGGACCAGTGGATGCGCTTCCACTAAGAATATGGAGGTTGGCATCTCTACCGTATGAATCTGCTCATGCTCATGGGTGGGGTGCTGCTATGATTTTGATTCTTCTTATTTTAGTATTAAATGTTGGTTTAAGAGTGTTAGCACGTAAACAGAACATAGCCACTTCTAAAGATACCTAATTGAATAATGTTGAATGATTTCAAATATCTTTAGTTCTCTATATATATTATATAGAAACCTATATACCTATATTCTAAATAAACATAAACTATACATGTATTATTACTATCTATACACTATTGGCTACATATATGGATGGTAGTGAAGTAAGGAAAATACAGTTTACAGGTAAATCAACGTTCGTATTATCCTTACCTAAAAAGTGGGTAAATGAATTAAATTTAAAGGCTGGCGATCCTGTGACTATTATTCGTGAGCCAAATAATACTTTATCAATAATATCCGACATTACCAGATCCTCAATTGAATCAGTGGATGAAGCAACAGTACAAGTATTAAAAGATGAAGGTGCTAATTCCCTTAAACGAAAAATAGTTTCAATGTATCTTGCTGGATATAATATTATAAATCTTAAATCTAAATTTGGAAGAATTAACCCTGTACAACGTGAAGGTGCAAGAGAAGTAGTTCGTAGGAATCTTGTTGGCACCGAAATAATTGCTGATTCATCTGATTTAATAACTATTCAAGTATTGATAACACTTCCCGAACTTTCAGTGAATACTGCTGTTAGAAGGATGTTTCTACTTGCCACTTCAATGCATAAAGATGCAATGACAGCATTATCTGAATTAAATTCTGAATTAGCTAATGCTATCATCAGATCTGATGATGAAGTTGATCGATTTAGTCTTTATATACTGAGAAATTTGGTTATTGCGACAAAAAATGAAAGGATATTAAATGACGTTGGATTAAAAAAAACTTCTGATTGTCTAAGTTATAGACTAGCAGTAAAAAGTATCGAAAGAATCGCAGATCATGCTTCCAAATTTGCAGAAAAATCTCTTTCAATTAAAGAAAAGATTCCTGCTGATATTTTGGATAATATTAAAAAAATGAGTGAGTTGTCTTTACAAGACCTAAACGATTCAGTAGAAGCTTTTTTGAGAAGGGATTATTTAATGGCAGATAAAATAGTAGATAGAAAAGAAAATGTAAAAATTCTTGAAGATACAATAGTATCTTTATTAGATAATACTGATAATGGAAAGTTTAATCAATATAAAATTTTCATAAAACTCTTACTTGAAGATCTAAGGCGTACTGCAGAACATGCAAGTGATATAGCAGAAGAAGCTTTAAATCAAACAATAGGCGAAGTTATTAATGTAGAAAAAAGACCTTCACACTATAGAACATGATATAAAACAAATGTCGAAGGTTAATTAACTATTAAAAAAACAACAACAAAAATAACAAATTAGAACTGTCAATATATTATCTTAATAATATTATACAACTTAAGAGTTTTCTGCAAATTAGTCCATCTATTAATACTATATAATATTAAGAAATTAAAAAATTTAACTTGTATTTATCTATATCATTATTGTACTCTTAATTATTATTGTCATTACTTAACATTATAATCAAAGTTAATATCAAGTTCATTATGTAAATCTGATTAAATTATATTTCTTATTAATGCACTTAGAAATATAACCCAATTTACATAGAAGTTGCTCTCTCTTGGCAATAATAAAAATATCTAATAATCTATGATAACTTTTCAAATATTATTAAATTAAAGAAATAAAATAAAAAAGGAGATATTATTGTGGTATTGGAGTTCCTTTAAATGTCAATGTTTTTAGTGTATCCTGGTTTAGTTTAACTACCTCATCAGGCAAAGGAACATATCCCAGGTCTGGTGCAAAAGTTTGTCCGTCTGTAATTGCCCATGATATAAAGTCTACCAGATTTTTAGCTTTTGTTTCATCAATTGAAGGATTTGTACTTAATTCCTTAAATAACAACAGATATGAAAAACTAGCTATTGGATAAGAATTCTTTCCTGGTGGATTTACTACAGAAACATCTGTCCAAGACTCATCCCCCTTTGGAAGAGCAGGTGCAACAGAAGAAACTGCAGCGGCAGTTGAATTAAGAGAGGGTTTTATAAAATTACCCTCTTTATTTTGAACATGTGCAAATTTTGTATCTGTAGTTAGAGCATATGCTAATTCTATATATCCAATGGAATTAGGAGTACTCTTTATAGAATTACTAACTCCTTCATTTCCCGGAGCGCCTATACCAGCAGGCCATGGAACTGATTTTCCTTTACCAACAGATGCTTCCCATTCTGAGCTAACATTTGCTAAATAATCTGTAAAAACAAATGTAGTTCCCGATCCATCAGATCTATGTACAACTACAATATCCTCTGAAGGTAATTGTAATCCTGCATTAATTTCTTTTATTTTAGGATCATCCCATTTAGTTATCTTTCCCAGGAATATATCAGCAATAATAGGTCCAGTTAGCTTTAATTCAGCGTCTCCTATCTGTGGTAAATTATAAGAAGGTACTACAGAACCAATAGTTTCTGGAATATGTACTGCACCTACTGCTTTTTTCTCTTCTTCTACATTTAGTGGCGCATCAGTACCACCAAAATCTACTGTTTTTTCAATAAATTGCTTCACTCCTCCACCACTACCAATAGATTGATAATTAATATTTACATCAGGCTTGATATTTTGGTATTCTACTCTCCATGTATCTATTAAAGGAAATGGAAAGGTTGCTCCTGCACCATTAATCGTTGTTTGTGCAAAAGTTTGTTCTAATAGTGATGGAATATTTGCTGTAAAAAATATAGCGGCTATAAGCCAAACTCCTATTTTTTGGTGATTTCTCATAGTTTAAGTACATATTACTTTAATTAATTCATTGACATAATATTTGGCATAGGTCTATAGTCAACTACATAAAATATGATGTATGAATACTTAATTCTAGCCATCCACATTTTCCCACGGAAACACAATCCATTTCTTGTGATTCAAAACTTTCCCAGTTACTATTTTGTTATTATCTGGAATTCTGTATCTACTTACAAGACATGCATAGTCATATTCGAATTCTTTAAAATATTCATTTACAATGGAAAAAGTTTTTCCAGTATCATACATTTCATCAATTATTAATAAATACTTTTTATCTTTGGAAAATTTATTAAAATTGAATATTTTATTCTTTCTAATGGTAATAAATTCGATATCATTAATATCTAATTCTCGTGAAATTAATATTGCAGGAATTATGCCCCCATTTTTTATACCAATAATCAGATCATATTTTTTGGTTTTTTTTTTTATTTTTAAGACAGTTTTTTTTACAAGATTTTCAATATCATTCCAATCTAAATAATCATTCTTTAGATTTAGATTAGTAGTAGTAGTAGTAACTTTTTTCAAACAATCAAAATGATAAAAATCAATATTTATTTATTTTTTTATAATGGATGTTATCACTTATTTATTAAATGTATATCAACCATTTTTCACTATATTTGTGATTTCCTCTTATCGCTTTTTTAAATAAACTCTTCATTCTTTTTGTTATTGGTCCAGTTTTTCCATTTCCTATCAGTCTATTATCAATTTCACCGACTGACTTTATTTCTGCAGCTGTACCAGTTAAAAAAATTTCATCTGCTAAATACAATTCATCTTTGGTTATATCACGAATTTCTGTAAGAATACTATCTTCCTTTGCCAATGCTAATACTGTATCTCGGGTTATTCCTTCCAGTGAGCCAGATGATATTGGAGGAGTTATCAATGTCTTATTTTTTACAATAAAAATATTTTCTGCACTTGCTTCCACTACTTTTCCTGCAGTATTTAATAATATAGCTTCATCAAACCCAGATTTGATTGCTTCAATTCTAGCTAATGCTGAATTAGCATAATTAGCTGTAGCTTTTGCATGAACTGGCATAGTTCGTCCATCAATTCTCATCCATCCAGATACCATAAGTCTTATTCCTTGATCGTCACTTTCTTTTTTTAAATATTCATCCCATTTCCAAACAGCTATTGAGACTGAAACTTTATTATTTAATGGATAAACTCCCATTTTTCCGTGACCAAAATAAACTAGAGGTCTGATGTAATACTCATCTAATCCATTTTTTTTAATTGTATTAATTATTGCATTTTCTAATTCCTTCATTGAATATTCAATATTCATAAAATATATCTTTGCACTTTCAAATAGCCTCTTCAAATGATCTTCTAATCTAAATATTGCTAGTCCTTTCTGGGTTTTATAACATCTTATTCCTTCAAATACAGCAGTACCATAATGCAAAGAATGTGTTAAAATATGTATTTTAGCATTTTGGTTTTCATATAAAAAACCATCGATCCAAATAATGTTTCCGTAGTCCATTTGATTTTCATTCTTTAATACTAATATAGTTTAATTGTTGTGAGTAATTTTTAAATCGTTTTTATATCTTTGTAAATGTATTGCTCTTATAGCATTTGCAACATTGTTATCTATGTCATCTACTATTATGAGAATTCTTGATGTTTCCTCTTGTGCATCCAAATTCAGTATATTTATATCATAATCACCTAACGTTCTACTTGCAGTAGAAACAATTTTTGGCATTTTCCACATCATATCTCCAATTAACGTAACTACACCTTTTCCATAAGCAAATTCGACTTTTGGATAAAAAGCCTTAAAATGACGTTCATGACGTTTTACATAGTCTGCATCAAGAAATAGCAATCTTGTAACTTCTATATCATCAACTTTAAACGGTGATAATTTTAAGAAATTATGGTATTGTTTATCCTTTTCAAGTGATGCAATTAAATATGAAGCAGCAATACTTTCCATTCTAACAATAACACAATTTCTTTTTCCTGTTACAATCTTGATTAGTGAACTATCATCATTATTATTATATTCTACATTATCTAAAAAGTCGTATTTTCTATTAATCAAAGATTTCTCAATTATAGTAATATCAGAAGGATTCAGTAGTGATGTAATTACTATAGGGATATCAAAATTATTGTCATCAATTTCCTTAATTGCAATAGGATCTAAAATCTTCATACCAAACATACCGGCTAATCTTGCTTCATTATAAGATAAATATCGTATAGATTCCAATTCTTCTTTTACTATTTTTGGATCCGCGCTTAGTACAATGTTATCTTTTTCGAAGTCTATTTGTACTTTAAATTCATCATATAAAATTATTGCAATATCTGCTGCAGTTCTATCAGATCCTCCCCTTTCATATGTCGTTTCAAGTCCATCAACTGTTTTTCCTATGAATCCTCCGATAGATATTACTTCATTTTCGTCTAGTAATTTAAGAAAATGTTTTTTATGTTCTTTAGATTCCTCTAACATGAAATTAGCTGCTTCAAAATTATCATCAGTAATGATCGGCCATTTCTCAATATCAACATGGTCACATTTTAACCCATTACTTCTCATTATGTAATCCATAAGATATGACATGGTAATCTCTCCTCCATATGCAAGTATTCTCGATCTAGTAACATCAATAAACCTTTTATTTTCATTAACATGATTTAACGAAGATGTAACATAATTATAAAACTTATTAAGGTGAAATTCAAATTCTTCAAAATATTTTTGAGATAAATATTTTTTGGCTATATTTAAATATGTTCTATACAAAATATTTGTATCTACTTTTTGACCAGAAGCATATTTTCTACCAATATTTATGGCAATATCTGTCATTGATTTGACTTTTCCTTCATGTTCCATTAATGGTGCAGAAAAAACAGCTACGATTTTTTTCTCTTCTTTTCTCATAGCCTTTATTCTTTCTATCACGGTAGGTATTTGATCACCATTCTGGCCAATAGTACTTCCTCCAAATTTTGCAACAATAACTTCAGTCATATGTTATACCTATCCTATTGTAATTTTTGTTATATTATTAATGTGTAACATCTAAATAAAACTTGATATGATTTCAGCCGCTTTTTTTGCTCCATTATTCACCTTATTTTTTCTAATATCAGAATTTGAGCTAAGTTTTTCTTCAATTAATTTATCAAGTCTTGATATATCTTTATATTCAAAGCCCATCCTTTTCGCACCTTCTTCTTGTTCATAATGATTTTTAAGAGGTATAAATATTCCCGGAATGTTATAAACTATGGATTCGTCCATTGTAGATCTACCCGCTAATGATATTATTAGGTCAGAAGCATAAATATATTCATTCAAATTAGGTACATATCCTAACAAATGAAAATCTTCAGCTGGGTTTATTTCCAGAGTCGGCCCAGTTACAACAATAAGATCTATATCTAATTTTGCTTTTAATCTTCTAAAAGAATCAATAACTTTTTCTATTAGATATTTTCCAGCGTCAGTTCCACCAACGCTTACAACTATTGTTTTTTTAGTAAAATTAAATCTTTTACGTAATACTTCTCTACTTTCGAGAATTTCTCTTACAATTGGTCCAACATATCTAAAATTTTCTGTATCATATCCATAATCTGGTATTATTACGCAATCACATTTCTTTATAATTTGGTATAATTTCTTGTTCATTTTTTTTTCTATTATTGATGTTATACCTTTGGTAAAACTAGTGTTAATTATATCTGTAATTAGAATTCTTCTTAGATTTTTTTCCTCTGCTATAGAAATTGAGGCAAAGTCTTCGTCACTTACTATTAGTTTTTCAAAATTTGCCTCTATAATTTTTGTTGCAATTTTTTGACATTTTTTATAATACAAAAAATACTTTATTAACCATCTAAAGGAATGATTTAGTTTTCCAGACTCGATTTCAAACCTAGGTGGTTCGTATAAATTAAAAGCTTTCCATCCATAACTTTTCAAAAATGTATATGCTGCAGATCCTGTGACAAAATTTAATTTATTATCATTTTTAAACTTTAAATGATGAATTATTGCTACATCCCTTGCTGCATGACCAAGACCTATAGGACTTATAAAAAAAAACATTTATCTATACAATTGTTTTCTTCTTTTTGTATTTTACTGTTTAAAATTAATTTCTCTTATTTGGTTTTAAATTCTAATTTTGCCTTATAAATTATAATTGCTTACTAGAGAAAGTTTATGACTTCTGACAAGTCATGAGATAAATATTCTAATATTTGAGGTTTATGTTTAAATAATCTTTTAAAATATATACATCAGGTATTGTAGATTTACTCTCTTAAAACGAAAAAGAAATACTATTTGTAGTTAGACACAAATATTTTATAGATTTTAAAGAATGATTGAAATAGATAAAATTAGAATGGTAATTATATATATATATTTTTCCTTAGATAGATGTCCTATCAATATTTAACCGTTATTATAGATCTAATGTAAGATATGAGACTCTACTATCTTATTATTAATGAAGGACAAATACTACATTCTTAAAAACAGTTATTTTCAAGTTTCCGAAAGTGCTAAATAATACATTATTATTCAAATCAATCAATTTATCATGTCTAATAAAAAGAATAAGAAAGATAAAAATGATGATAATAAAAAGAAAAAGAGCTATTTCGATATAACAAGAAAAAAAAGGAGTAAAAACTTAAAAACAGTTATTCTTCCAATTATAGCTGCACTTGTTATTATTGCTGGAATTTCAATTTATTTGTTTTCTCAAAATACTCTATCTGTTGCAGGTTTCGGACCTTTAGGTTCTGCACATGAACATGCCGCATTTTTAGTTAAAGTAAATGGTCAAAATATAGATTTTAGTCAGCCGAAATACCAAGTACAATCTGATTATATTCATGTTGAGAACGGTGATGGCACTACCCTACATAGACATTCAACCAATGTTACTTTTGCGGACTTTTTAAAAAGTATCAACATGGATATAGACAGGAAAAATAATTGTCTAGTCTTTACTAATGGAACAAAATATTGCGATAATGATGATGATAATAACAAACTAAGGATATTCATCAATGGAAATTCAACTAATTCTATTTCAGATTATATCCTTAAGAATAATGATCGTTTGTTAGTAATGTATGGAAATGAAACCAATGAACAGATTGCTAAAGTATTAGATGAATTAAATAAGATTGAAATTCAGTACACTTAAATTTTTTTTCTTTTTAACTATCCTTAATCTTTTTAATATCGCTTTAATTATTTTTTATAGAATTTCCTACTAAAATTACAAATATATCATCAAGCGTTATGGGTGATATATTAAAGGATATATTATTTTTTATAGCTAGGTTAGATAATTCACCTATGTTAGATTCAAAGGTAAATAATCTAATAATATCGGTACCTATTTCTACTACATTTCCATAAGCTTTCAATTGTTCAACATCGATATTTTTTTTAGATATATCCATACGAATATTTTGGGGAATTATTTTTCGTAAATCATTAATATTTCCCTCTTTTACAATTTTACCATTATCTATTATAACTATTTTATCAGATAATATTTCTGCTTCATCCATGTAATGAGTTGTAAGTAATATAGTTTTACCTTCTTTTTTCAAATCTTGCATTAAATTCCAAACTTGGCGTCTTGAAACTGGATCGAGACCAATTGTAGGTTCATCCAGAAATAATAAATCTGCATCAACAGCAGTAGCCATTGCTACTAAAATTTTTTGTTTCATTCCTCCAGACAAATTCATTGCAGGTTTATCTTTTACTTTAATCAATTCAAATCTTTCTAATATTTTTTCAGTTTTTATTTTTGCTATAGACTTGTCTTCTCCTCTAATCTTGAGCCAATTATAAACATGATCCCAAGGAGTAAGCGCTCGTAATGGTCTTCCTTCTTGAGGAACCACAGAGATAAATTTCCTTATATGATCTGCTTGGGTAATTACATCATAACCTGAAACTTTTAACGTACCAGATGTTGGTAACAATTGAGTTGCGCATATTCTTACAAATGTAGTTTTTCCAGCACCATTTCTTCCTAATAAAGTAAAGATTTGCCCTTTATCGATCTTTAAGGATATATTATCTAAAGCTGGCACGTGAGTACCTTTATAAATTTTAGATAAATTATATGCTTCAATTGCCTGCAATAATTTGTTATTTACCTTCAATCAATATATTTATTTTATTAGAATCTCTATCAAAGATTAGAGATACTTAAGGGAAAATGCAAAAAAGAACAGAAATTTTTGAAAATATTAGGAAGTCTAACTAAGATCCGGAACTCAAAACCTTAGATAACCTGAAAAAAGATTTGATAACTAGTTTACTTTTTGTCTATTAGTATTTTATACCTTGTGTAATTGATCCAGGTAAGAAGGGAAATAGATTAATTTGTAACATTTTCTAGCTATGCAAACAGAATACTTGAATTTTGATAGAAGATGATGATGAACTAATAGAAAATTAAAAAAAGGTATTGTAAATGATATTTGTAGTAATATTCATGAGGATTATATTATTTATTAATAACAATTCAAATAATCTAAATAATAGTAATTTGTCATAAACTTATGGTAGAATTTACTGATATGAAAGGTCAAGAACTTGTGGACATCAAAGAGACAGAAGATAGACTTGAATTATTTTTTAAAGATAATAAATACATTATTCAAATTGTTGACGGAAACTTCAAAATAACACAACAGGATAAATAAGAATTTAAATCTTATTTTCACTATTCTAATCATATAGTATTTTGTCAAATTAGTTTAACATCAATGTTATTCTAAAGATATTAATCCAAATAATGAACTATGAATAATTTTCCTATTCTAAACCAATCGAATAAAAATTTTATTGTATTTTTTATATTGTTATCTATTTCATTAATTTGTCTCTTTCAATCATTTTCCCTAGAGAATAAAAATTATTTAATAAAAGAATCTTATGGTATTATACAGACGTTTCCTATGGAGATAGATTATGCTCATTTTATATCTCCTTTAAATCAAGATAATCAGGTAAAAGTGCTTCTAAAATCTCTGACTACAAATGATACTGCTGGATTGAATAATAAAACAATTAATGCTGTAATGAAAATATACTCTATAAACGGAACTTTGCTAAAAACATCATCCTATCCACAGGGTTTTAATTATAATAGTACTGAACCTATAAAACTTGCGACTAATATTGCAGATAAATCTATTGAAACAGTTACAGCAGTTATACAATTAACTAATTTAGAAAAAACACAACCATTATCCGATCCATTAACAATCAAACTTGGTCTTGGACAAGTGATTGATAGATAGATAGATGAACATTTTCTATAATTTTTATTGTTTTTATTATAATATTCCAATAAGTTCATATTAATATTTATAACAATTGTTAGATCTTGGGAATTTACAAATATGCATTCTATAAAAGTCCAAATATTGGAATTTTTGCAAAATGTAATGATCATTTTATAGTACTTCCGTTAGGATTTGCTCCAACAAAAACTACTAAGTTATCTAAATATTTAGAAGTTATAGATAATATTTATGTGTCAATTGCTGACACACGATTATTAGGGCCAATGATGGTTATGAATAATAATGGGATATTAGTTTCTTACATTGCTTCAGACGAAGAGATTAATATATTAAAAGAAAAAAGTCAATTAAATGTTGAGCGCTTGAAAAGTAAGTATACTGCAATAGGTAATTTAATAGCTACAAACGATCATGGAGCTATAGTGTCACCCTTATGTAATGATGTAAAAACTCAAATACAAGATATTTTGGGAGTATCCGTTATCTCTATGAGTATTTCTGGATTTATTCAAACAGGAGCAATGATAGTTGCCACAAATAAGGGTGCTGCAGTTTATCCTAATGCATCAGATGATGAAATTAAGACAATTTCTGACATATTAAATGTTAATGTTGAACCAGTAACAATTAATGGTGGAATCCCTTTTTTGGCATCAGGTATTATTGCTAATTCTAAATCAGTTGTAGTTGGAAATATGACCAGTGGTCCAGAGTTAATAATGTTAAGTAGAGCTTTTAATATTTAGGCAGGCAATTTTATAATTAGCTAGTTCTTATTCATATTTGTGAAGAATTATTAAATGAAAAATTTATTATTTCACTCAGGAATTACATTATAGAAAGCGGGAGTTGCCAAGCATGGTCAAAGGCGTGAGATCAGGTTTAATCTGACACGATGCTCAGAAGTTTAGCATTTGACTAAGAAACCTCATCCCTTAGGGGTTCGTGGGTTCAAATCCCACCTCCCGCATCTATAAACACAAAGTTTTTTTCTAATATTATTAACAAAACTATTTTGTGTGTTGCTCTAATAAAGAATAAACTATTATAAATAATTAAAAGAATAAAATTTTTATTAAAAATATTATATATTATTAAATAATATATAAAAAAATTATCGAAAAATATTTTAAATTTCAATAGACAGAGATATATAGTTGTAAAATCAAAAAAGGAATCAGCGGGGTGGGGAAGCCAGATATATAATAGGCAAAGTTATCCCGGCGGGCTCATAACCCGCAGAGCGGTTTCTACCAAAGTAAATATTGCTACACGGTAGCCGTAAGTTCAAATCAACCCCCCGCTATTTGTTGTTTTTTTAGTTTTATTATCTAAATCTTTTAAACCATTTCGAATACAATTCTACATTTCCAAGTTCAAAAAATCTAGTCTTTTCCTTTCCATATCTGTGAAAAGGTTTGGTTAAATGTCTATGTGCTTTTAATGTAGGAATGTATAATCCTTCTTTGATTGATCTTGTTTTTAATAAGAGTACTTTTTTACCGTTTTTATCGATTATTTTGCATTTTTTGCATTGGTACCCTTTATTTTTCCCTTCTGATTTCATTCTCTTTTTACAATTCATACAAACTGGATTAATAGTATTATAAATTTGTACGAGTTGTTGGATAAAAATATATTCAATATTTAATACCTTAGAATGTTTTGTTGTAGCTTTTCTAACACCAAATCCGATCTCTATTTGATCTCCTATATGTAATTGTGAAGCAATCGTAGTTAATCCTGTTGGTTCATATACTACTGCCAAACAAATATTTTTTAATTTGTCTTCAACGGTAAATAATACATGTCCACCTTGAATAATTTGTGGATTTGTTACTATTACACAGTTAGAATAGCCAGAAGTAAAAGATTTTATCATGGACAATTTCAATTCATTCTGTAAATGCATTCCAGTTCCTTGATTAGAACGATAAATCATATATCCTGCTAGATCTTCTTTGATATCCAGAATTTTCAGACTATTATGTAATACCTGAGGATCTTCTCCTCTAATTCCACAAAACACAGGATCAGGTCCATGTGGTAATATTAGAACTCGTTTATGTATGTAATCATAACTGTTAAATGTAGAGGGGAATGTAGTATCTTGGAGACGAATAACATTTATTGGATTGATTATTCTAAGAGTTCCACAATTTTTAATTTTTCTATATACTAATATCTCAAATGTATGATCTGAATTCAATAAACATCCAATAGCAGCTATAGCTCCAACTAATCCTTGACCATTTCCAAAACTAAAATACTTTAAATTATATTTTTGTGCTAGTTTTGTTGCTTTTTGTTTACTAAGTATATCAAACATTGCAAGTCTATGGAATTCCTTAATTTCATCAGGAATATTCTTGCTTTGCAAACAAACCAAGCCGGGATTAGCACCTTTACCAATTTCAGAATTTTTTTCTAGCTCATTTTTAATAAAATCAATTATATTTTCATTATTTTTAGCTTTCGTCATTATTCTCAAACAAACAGCACCATTTCCACGAGTTTTCCAGGGAATGTTGGGGTTTAATCTTATTAACAAAGGATAATCCAAAAATTTTACATTTTTTTTGTTAAGATAAGATATAACATTGAAAGCTAAATGAGTAGTACATTTTCCTAATTTTGAGTCTGTATCATCGAATCCTATATGCAGAATATTATTGTCATTTGTATTTGTGTTCACCAACATTTCTAAATAATATTAAATCATTAAATAAATTTAATTTCTTTTTGAAATAATGATTAGAAATTAAATTATATTCATTATTTTGCATAATTACTTTTTTATATTGATCATGAAATAAAAGATATATTATGCAATTTAAAGTCTTGGAAGATCTTGATTTTACAAAACGTGGAGGATTATTACCAGTAATAGTTCAAGATCAAATTACTAAAGATATTCTTATGCTTGCCTATGTTAATAGAGAGGCTCTTGAAAATACTATCAAAACTGGCAATGCATGGTTTTGGAGTACCTCTCATAAAAAATTATGGATGAAAGGTGAAGAATCAGGAAATATTCAATCTATAGAGAAAATTCTAGTTGATTGTGATGCTGATGCATTGGTGTATATTGTAAATTCCAATAAACCTATATGTCATACTGGAAGTAATTCTTGTTTTCATAATTTTCTAAAAGATAAAAATTATTAAAAAGTATTATTATATTTATAATATTTTTATATAATTAGCATAGTTAAGGATAATATTGTATTATTTAGTTTCAATATTCTATTTTTTTTATATTATTAAATTATAGTAATACTAAATTTCTGTTTAGAGAACCTTATTTATCATGTATTTTAACTGCATTATTATAAATGGGAATAATACAGTCCTTGATATGCAGAGAATGCAAAAAAGAATATAAACCTCAATTTAGATACATTTGTGAAGATTGTTTTGGACCTCTGGATGTTAAATATATCTATCCTAATAATATAAATCGAGAATTATTTGGTTCTAGAAAAGAAAAAACTTATTGGAGGTATTTTGAACTCTTACCAATAAGAGATAAAAATAACATAGTTAGCATTAATTCAGGTTTTACTCCTTTACAAAAATCTACAAATCTTAGTAAGGATTTGCAATTAAAATCTTTATACATTAAAAATGATTCTGTTAATCCAACCTTCTCTTTCAAAGACAGACCTGCAGGTGTTGCTGTATCTAGAGCAAAAGAAATTAATCTAAAAGCAGTAGGCTGCGCTTCAACAGGAAATCTTGCATCTGCTACTGCTGCGCATGCTGCAGTAGCTAGACTTCCTTGCTATATATTTGCACCTGCGGATTTAGAATCTGTAAAAATCTCTCAGGCATTAGCCTATGGTGCAGAGTTTGTTGCTGTAGAAGGAACTTATGACGATGCCAATAGGGTAGCATCAGTAATTGGAGACTCAAAAGGAATAGGTATAGTGAATATTAATATGAGACCATACTATGTTGAAGGATCAAAAACCCTTGCTTATGAAGTAGCAGAACAACTTAATTGGCAAGTGCCAGATTATCTAGTAATTCCTGTTGGCAGTGGTGCAATGTTAAATGCAATTTGTAAAGGCTTTGAGGAATTATGTGAAATAGGATTGATTAATGATGTTTCTAATTTAAAAATTATTGCTGCACAACCTCATGGATGTTCACCGATAGTAGATGCATTTAAATCAAATAGCAACGAAATATTCCCTGTAGAAAAACCAAATACTATTGCAAAAAGCCTTGCTATAGGTGACCCAGGAGACGGAATTTATGTTTTAAAAAGGTTAAAACAATATCACGGTATTGCTGAATTAGCTACAAATCAAGAAATAATGAATGGGATACTTAAATTATCTAAGACTGAAGGTATTTTCACAGAACCAGCCGGTGGGGTATCTGTAGCTGTTCTTCAAAAATTAGTTGAAAGCGGTAAAATAGATCGAGATGCAAATATAGTTTGTTATGTTACTGGTAATGGTCTCAAATCTACTGAAGCTATAGTAGGTATGCTGCCAAAACCCTCTACTGTTAAACCCGATGTTCAAATGGTTTCTACAATAATTAGATAATAAAAAATAATATGAATAATATATGTGGAAATAAAAAGTGAAAGTATAAATGGCAAAAATTGAATTTATAATTCCATCTGTTTTAAATAAAGGTTCTGGAGAAAAAAAAATATTATTAGACGTACAAGATTTACATGATGCCTTTAATAAAGCATCTGATAATTTAGGTGATGATTTTAAACGTAGAGTATTAGATCTTAACGGCAAACCTCGAGCTCTTATAAATATCTATATAAATGGAAAAAATATGCGCTTTAACAAAGATGGAATGACAACATCACTTAAAGATGGTGATTCAATCTATATACTGCCTGCAGTTGCTGGAGGAGCAAATGAAACAAAAATTGAACATATAGAACTTAGTAGTCAAGATCTCCAACGTTATTCTAGACAAATAATGTTAGAAGAAATAGGATTTATTGGGATGGAAAAACTTAGAAACTCTAAAGTTTGTGTTGTTGGAGTCGGTGGAATTGGAAATCCAGTTGTAACTCAATTAACTGCTATGGGCGTTGGAAAGATCCGTATTGTAGATAGAGATGTAGTTGAAATATCTAATTTACATCGTCAACATTTGTATACTGAACAAGATATTGGAAAAGTCAAAGTTGAAGCAGCAAAAGAACATTTGAAAATGAGGAATACTGATGTAGAAATTGAAGCGCTTCCTATTTCAATTACCAATTACACTGCAGAAAATATAATAAAAGGATTTGATGTTGTTATAGATGCACTTGATAGTATTGATGCAAGATATGCTTTAAATGATGCCTGCATTAAGCAACGTATTCCACTCATTTATGCAGGTGCATTAGGAATGCTTGGTTCAGTATGCACAATTCTTCCAAATCAATCTGCATGTCTTCGTTGTATATTTCCTGCGTTATCTGAGGATGATATGCCGACATGTAGTACAGAAGGTGTTCATCCTTCTATTTTGTATTTAGTTGGTGGTATCCAAGTATCTGAAGCGATAAAAATATTGTTGGGACAAAAACCTTCATTGATAAATACTTTATTGTACATTGATTTAAATGAGCTATCATTTGAACGCATTAAAATGTTAAGACATGATGAATGCTCAGCATGTGGAAAAGAAAAAATAATAAAAGAAATACAGCAAGAAAAAGAACAAGATCTTATTATTGAAGAACTATGTGGTAGAGATCGAGGTAAAAGAACTTATACTGTGACACCCTCAAAAATAACTTCTATAGTTAATTTAAATAAAGTAATAAACAATGCAGAATTATTAGGATATAATATAAAATCGAGAGGGTCTTTAGGAATAACTGTAACTACTAATAATAGTATTCCATCACAACAACTATCTATAAGTTTTATGACTAGTGGCACAGCAACTATAGTGGGAGCAAAAGACGAGAATGATGCTCTTGCTATTTATAACGAATTTTTAAATTTTAAAATTAGTAATAAAGGATAAATTATTTTTAGAATACTACTTTAACAGCCTCTTTTACTTCTTTCGATAGTTCTCTATAGCCGTTTTTATCTATTATAACAACATTTATTCCATCTCCTGTACCAGCATTTCTTCTAATTGCTGCTGCTATTGCCTGCAAAGCTACTTTATATGCTTCATCTACACTCATATTTTCTTTAAATTCACTTTCTAAATAACCATAAGCTACCGGCGATCCGCTACCTGTAGAAATAAATTTTTCTTCAGTTAATGATCCAAATAAATCAATATTATAAATCTGACCAGTACCCTTGCCTTCGTATCCTGCCATGATAATCTGAACATAATATGGAAAATATCTTTGATTAAACAAAATATTTGAACATAATCTGGCAGCTGATTGAACGGGAATGATTCTTTTGTTATTTATTCTATATAGGTTGGCATTATATCGCATTGTATCTACAAGGTTCTGAGCATCAGCTACTCCTCCTGCAATCGTCATTCCTAAATGCTTATCAACATTTTGAATTTTCATTACACGCCTATCAGCTATAAACATACCTGCACTGGCACGGGTATCAGCAGCTAATACAACACCATCAGAACATGAAAGAGCACAAGTAGTTGTTCCTTTTTTAATCTGATTTGCTATATACTCAGAATATCTATTATCTTGTACGTGCATCTTAATCAAAGTTAATCAGTTCAATACTACATAAGTATTTTTTCATTCTTTAGGATGTTATATGATTATATTTTACTATTATGCAATATATAACATAATGTCACATACTCTCTTTGAAAAAATTTGGGATAATCATATAGTATATCCTAATTCTAAAAATATTAATGAATCGATAAATCCTGATTCATACTTACTTTATATAGATCGGCACTTGATCCATGAAGTTACTTCACCACAAGCATTTGATGGTCTAAAAACAAATCATAGAAAAGTTAGAAGACCGGATTTGACTTTTGCTACTATGGACCATAATGTTCCTACTACAAACAGAAGTCTGCCAATAGTTGATCAAATCTCTGCTATACAGATTAATACATTAGTAGAAAACTGTAAAGAATTTGGTATACGTTTATTTGATTTGGATAGTCCTAATCAAGGTATTGTACATGTTATAGGTCCGGAACTAGGAATAACTCTTCCAGGTGCTACTATAGTTTGTGGCGATAGTCATACTTCTACTCATGGAGCTTTTGGAGCCTTTGCTTTCGGAATTGGTACTAGTGAAGTAGAGCATGTACTTGCAACTCAATGTCTTTGGCTAACTAAACCAAAAACCATGGAAGTAAATTTTTTTGGTTTACCAAAAAATTCATTGGCAGTATCAGCTAAGGATATTATATTAGCACTAATTCGTAAAATAGGTATAGGTGGAGGTATTGGAGCAGTAGTCGAGTACCGCGGCGATATTATAAAGAAATTTTCAATGGAAAAAAGGATGACCATTTGTAATATGTCAATAGAAGCCGGAGCTAGAGCAGGATTAATTGCTCCTGATGAAATAACCTTTGAATATATACGTAATCGAGAATACTCCCCTAAGGGCGAAAAGTTTGAAAAAATGGTTACATATTGGAAAGAGAATTTGAAAACTGATAATAATTCTATTTTTGAAAAAAAAATAGAAGTAGATATATCAAATCTTTCTCCACAAGTGAGTTGGGGAACAAATCCTTCAATGGTTGTTGATGTGACTGGCATAATTCCATATGCTGATGAATACGCTATGGGTAATGAAGATGAAAAAAAGGCTGCAACTCGAGCACTTGAGTATATGAATTTAAAATCAGGTACTCCAATTACTGATATCTGTATTGATCGGGTGTTTATAGGTTCATGCACAAATTCTAGATTAGAAGATCTTATTGAAGCATCTGTTATTGTAAAAGGAAGAAAAGTTTCACCAAAAGTTCATGCTATGGTTGTACCAGGATCTCAATCGGTTAAGTTAAAAGCAGAAAAATTAGGATTAGATAAAATCTTTATAGAGAGTGGATTTGAATGGAGAGAATCTGGATGCAGTATGTGTTTGGGAATGAATCCTGATATTCTTTCTTCAGGTGAACGGTGTGCTAGTACATCAAATCGAAACTTTGAAGGAAGGCAAGGAGTTGGAGGTAGAACTCATTTGGTAAGTCCAGTTATGGCGGCGGCAGCAGCGATAGAAGGACATTTTGTTGATGTTCGAGACTGGATATAAATATTCAACACACGCTCTAAATCTAATTATTATGGAACCATTTCAAAATTTTGAAAGTAAAGCAACACCTTTTCCATATGTTAATGTTGATACAGATCAGATAATCCCAAAACAATTTCTTAAATTAACACAAAAAATCGGATTTGGAAAATACTTATTTTATGATTGGCGTTACAATAAGAATGGTGAACCTAAAAAAGATTTTGTATTAAACAACCCCAGGTATTCAGGAAATTCTATTCTTCTCACATTAGATAACTTTGGAAGTGGAAGCTCGAGAGAACATGCAGTATGGGCAATAATGGATTATGGTTTTAGAGTTATTATCTCTCCTTCATTTGCTGATATTTTCTATAGTAACTGTATAAAGAATGGTATATTACCAATAATATTGCCAAAAACAGAGATAGAAAATCTATTTGATAATCCTGATTATATTATTAAAGTAGATTTAAATAAACAACAGATAGAATTAAAACCAATTTCAAGACAATTAAAATTTCAAATAGATCCATCTAAGAAAAAGATATTATTAGAAGGTTTAGATGAAATTGGAATGACATTGCAACTAGAATCACATATTTCAGATTATGAAAATAAAGTAGTACATACAAATTCTAGTATAAATGTTCTACCAAAGAACGAATAAATTTATTTAAAAGATCTTATTGTATCTCGGATATTTCAAATATGATATTTTCTTTGTAATCTACTATTTTAATATCTGAGTTAAAAATTTCAAAAATATTTTCTTGAGTATAAAAATAATGAATAATTTGTTTCATAAATTCATCTGCTATAATTATTATACTTTTACCTTGATTAGCTTTTAAAAAAAACTTCATTGCATCAATGAATGTCGAATAATTTGCTGCAAAACTTTGAGAATCATTCTCTACTGATATGATATTGTGTGAAGCTGGAAATATATCGGATATCTCAGCAGGAATAACTCCTAAAAATGGGTTATATGAAAAAACTTCCCCATCAGAGATTAGTTCTTTGATTTTGACGAAATTTTTCGAGGAATAAAATGGATGTATTTTTGTTTCAGGATATAAAATTAGTTTATTTTTATTGTTAATAATATATTTTGTTACCATTCTTCTAAATCTTTTTGCTTCTGGTCTATATTGATCATATGGTTCATTAAAATAAATTGCTTTATCTTTAGAAATTGGTGTACCATCTTCCAGATAATCAAAATTTTTAAATAACCTAACAGCATCCATTAATTTTGGATGATTGTGAGCTTTGCTCATTATATACTCCCAGAGTCTTCCATCCAGTATTGATTGCTTTACCGAATTTACTTCTTTTTTTAAGACATATAAATTATGTAAGGATAATTGAATAATTCGTTCAATTTCGGAGGCTTCTAATAACTCATGTGGGGTATAAGAATTACAAATAGAGCAAGAGCAAGGGAAATATGTAATTTCTTCTAATCTTGTAGTTCCATTTGAATACATATATCTATTATCTTTAGCATATAAAATATATGATGCAGAATCAAACATATCACATCCTAATGCAACTGCTAACGGAATGGTTAATGGATGCCCAGCTCCAAAAAGATGAATAGGCTTAGATGGAATCGTTTTTTTTAAAGTACAAATTATTTCAGAAAGTTTAGCAAATTCATAGGCTTCCATCAACTCAACTGGGCTTCCTAAAGCCATTAATTTAAAATTCATATCATCAAAGAGTTTTGCAGACTGTTCTACTAAATCTAAGTGTTCTGCACCTTGAACAGGAGCTGCCCATATCGTATTTATTTCATTGGTATTACAATTATTATTATTATTTTTAATTACTTCAACAGTTTCTTTAACATTACTAATTGTTTGATTAACATAAGTAATTGCTTTACTATATTCAAGTCCGAAACCTGTTGGTTTATCTAAAGGAACCGCTATGTCAGTTTTTATGTCTATTTCAAATTTTGCCATTTCAATAGCTCCTATATCAATATTTCCATATTCTAACACTTGATAACCTCCAGAATCTGTCATCACAATACCATCGAAATCAATTATTCTATGAATTCCTTTTTTCCTAGCATCATGCCCATAGTGTTTTAGAGTGATATATGCATTAGTAATAATGGCTCTAAATCCCATTTTTTTCAGCAATTTTACATCTACAAGTTGATTTATGGGATGAACAACTGGAATAAATGCTGGAGTATCTATGATTCCATGTGCTGTATTTAATTTTCCTATTCGTCCGCCCAGGTCACTATGTCTGACCTCAAACGACAATGTTACTTTTTTGTCTCCCTTATAAATTCATCATAAATTGCTTTTATTCTATCGGCTGCAAGTCCTGTACCTTCTTCAATGCCATTCTGTGTAACTTTGATTTTATCCATAACTATAATAGCTCCAACATCTTCTCTAACTTTTACCAAACCTGGAAAAACCCTTAAAAATCGCTCTGCAAGAGCTTTTAAATCAAATGGCTTTTCCATTAATCGAATTTCCTTTATAAATGAACCATTTATGATTATTTTTATTATTCCACTAGTTTCTAAATCTTCTAATATTATATCTAATCTTTCATTTATTCCAATTAATGTCCCATCATATGTTTTTTTATCTGATGTTTCTATAGATACTTTCTTTCCTAAAAACTGAATTGATTCCTCTCCAAATTTTCTAAATGCTACAGACAAGCTAATTCTATTGTGGTTATAATAGAAGCTATATATAATTTCAATATCTATCTTTTTTTGTTATCCTAATTTAGCATTTTTATATTTAGTTAATGGATAAAAATTTTCTGTTATCTCCATTTTTATATATTATATCTAACCAATCAACTAAACCTATTTGTCTCTTTGACTTGTGATCATAATTATAAATAATTTTCTTTACTGATTCTTCGGGATCATTGCAAGTTGTATCTATTTCTGAAATTTTTAGTTTACCAAATACCTTTAAAGTATCATAAAAACATATACCTAAAATCTCACAGAGTATATTTTCTTGTAATTTTTTATTGGAATATTTCCTTTTCTTATATATATCTATCAAAGAATATGGAGATTTTCTTAGTATAGCT
>DASUCH010000004.1:0-15154 GCA_035762785.1 Nitrososphaeraceae archaeon
TAATAATAATAATAATTATAATAATAATAATAATAAATATAGTTTGTGTACTATAATATTTAGCTCACTTAATTTTAAGCTCCGCAGTTTGTATTAGTATATTTAATCAAATATTGAAAACGAAAAACATGAAAAAAATGAGTAATATCTTATATAATAAATTAATTCTTCTTCTCTACCTAAATAAATAGGTAAAACGAAGACTACACGTTTTTGAGAGTCATTAACTTATTATCCTAAAGTAATTATTGTTTCTATAAATGGATAACGAACTTTTAATATATGTGTTCCAAGCCATTAACGAGCTACTTAGAATACCTGATACTTTTCAAACTGATATAATTACCTCTGTTATTGCATTATTCGTAGTAATTGACCCTATAGGAAATATTCCATTATTCATAGCATTTACAAGAAACTTAGAAAAGGCTCAACACAAAACAGTATCAAAAACTGCAATCCTTACAGCTGCAGCGTTATTACTTCTTTTTGGAGTCGCAGGGACTCAAATTTTGCAACTATTTGGAATAACTATCTTTAGCTTTATGATTGCTGGAGGGACATTATTATTTATAATTGCTATAGAATTATTAACATACGGAGAATGGAGATTCGCAGGTAAGGTAAAAGAAGAAGTAGGAGTAGTTCCTATTGCTTTCCCATTATTAGCAGGACCAGGTTCGATAACAGCTGTAATAATATCATATCAAACATCTGGATTTTTAATAACTTTTTTATCTATTATAATAGTAATATCAGTTACATATGTTATTTTACGAATGGTTAATCCAATTTACAAGGTCCTTGGTAATAGAGGTTCTATGATAGTATCCAGAGTATTTGCCGTTATAATAGCAGCAATTGCTGTGGAATATATAGTTGAAGGTATAAGAAATCTTTTTCTAATCTAATCTATACGACTCTCAGACAGCGGAGGAATATAAGTTTAATAACCAAATTAAAGTATAGGCGTGATTATTAATCTAACTAACAGTAATTATTATACAGAATAACAAGAGTACGATGAGAATATTTTCAAGAATCGGTTACTATTCGAATATATTCCGGTCATATATATTTCGGATAACAACTCTTTCGAAGAATTTTGGGAGTGCCTATTTCGATATAATACTTAACCTTCAGTTAATGAAGAAGTGAAGTTAACAGAGTCAATTCTTGATAATTGGTCACCATTTGACATGTTATCTGCATTCTCGATTCTGGAAGGGAGGTCTGTATTAAGAATATTATTAGAACTTTGGCTTGGTAATATTTTATCTATCACGATGGTCAACTTTCCCTTATAGTCTCCAAATTCGACATTCTGTGTTGCCCTGCCTTCTGTTGCAGATTGTGAAGTTTTTTTCCACAATTCATTACCATTTGCGTCGTAGATAATAATATCATATTTTTGTATAGGAACCACCCTCTCTAACGTAGAAGGAACAGAGAGACCTGCGGAACTAAAAGTGTCTCCAGATGTATTTGATTCTAAAGTAGGAACAGATTGAGGAGTATGTGTTGGTAGAGTTGAATTTAAAAACACAATTTCTAGAGGAAAATTATATCGATCATGAGTTAGGGAAGATTTCAATTGTACTAGCAAATCACCCTTGTCAGATTTTTTCTCAGAGACAAGAGACTCCAATTTCCAATTTTCCACATTTTCTGGTTGTGAAAAAACTTGTAGTCCTATAAAGGTAGGAACTACAATCCAAATTGATAGCAATACAACTAGAAGATTAATCCGCATAGTCAATATTATTCAACATTTAATATAAGTATATCTTAACCAGAAAAATAGTAAAAATTAGTCCGTTTGAAACAAAAATTATTATTATTAAAATGAAGAGTGAGATTATGATTAATTTACAGTTTAAAATCCATTTTAAAGATAAAATCTATATAAAAAATACTGATAACTATAATATTAATAATTTTTCCAGAATATTTAGCAAAAAAACTTATGAAGTGAATAAGAGGATGAAAATTCTATAATTAATCTAGAATTTATTTATCTATATATATAGTATAAAATACTTCTATTAAATATGTCCAAAGCAATTGATAAAGAGTCTAACCAATTATATCTTTGTGTTATTGTTACTGTAGTTGCTATAGTTTCTATGGGTTCTTATATTAATGTTATAGCCCAAGAGGGAAGTATTATTCAGTTATCGGAAATTTCTGATAATTTTAAAGCCCTTCTCATAAATAATCAATCCCAAATAACTAATGAGACAGCTATAGCCATAGAATCTCTACAAAATGAAGAAAAAACACTTTCTATAAGCGCATTAGAAAATCTTCCACGCGGAAGTACACTAATAAATACTCTAGTTAATGCTCCAATGAAGATATATCAATTAGAACAAATTGGACAAATAGTACAAAATGGATTAATGATTAACCAAACTTCCTAGTGCTTTGAGACCTCTAGTGGGTTGGGGTTATATGAGTTGTATGAGATTTCGTTCAGATTCGTTCTAAATTGCCTATAACGATAATCACAATGATAAAATAAGCTAACATATATTTTGATTTCACTTATTTGTTTAAAATTTAACATATCTCCTAGTCTATTTTAAAATTAAAGTATTTCTATAAAGTAACCATACTATATTATAAAGATAATACCATCTACATAACCTTGATTTTGCACATTCTACAATAACAAATCCATTGAGTTAACTAGCTAGGAATTTATGAGAAATATATTGAATCAAACCAATACTGCATTATATTATAGATAGAACTTTATAAAATTCATTAAACATTTAAGAAAATAAGAGAAAAAATATAAAATAATCCCGAAAATGTAGATGCAGAAAATGAGTTGAAGCAGTTGTTTAATCGGTTAGGAAAAACTCTTACGCTATATCTAACATAGTCACAATTCATACAGTTCATTGTGTTTATTATTTGTATATTCTTATTCTAGTTATCCAAATGGAAATAAAAATATCAATTAAAAATATTATTTATAGGAAGAGTTTATAATAAAATAGTTAACTACAAAAGTAACTCTATTTCAATAAAATTATGACTGCAGTTAGTGAATTAATGACTAAAAAAAATTTAGTTAGTATACAATCAAATTCTGATATAACTGCATTAGATATTATTAAATTAATGGTAAAAAACAAAGTAGGTTCAGTTCTTATAATAAATTCTACCAATTATCCAATTGGAATAATAACAGAAAGAGATATTATAAAGAAGGTTTGTGTAACAAATACTTTGCCTACAGAAATGAAGGTAGATAAAATAATGTCTTCTCCAGTAATTACAATAATGTCATATGATTCGATTGAGACTGCTGCACAGAAAATGACCGACTACAAAATAAAACAACTGCCAGTATTAGAGCAAGATCAACAAATTGTAAGTATTCTAAGTTTAACAGATATAACTAAGCATTTATCTAAAATACTGGTTGATGATTATAAGAGATTTCGATTTTTAAAGTCTATTGTTGAATCTTATTAGATTATTACCCCTGGACTGTTTAGTTACGTATTAATTTTTTGCATCATTTATATTATATAGAAATAATACAAAACTAGATTACTATTCAAGTTTACTATCTTAATTATAATTCCAAAGAAAGTTCTCCAACTATTGCAACCATAGAGATTTTATTATATCTTTTCTTTTAGATTAGGATAAATTTAAACTAAGTCATTATAAAAAACTCTAAGGACTCTATAAGTTATAACAAAGGTTCTCACGAATTTTGAAGCATATATTTTCTAATTCGTGATTTTTTGTGTCATTGATTACAAAATTATTTCAGAATATCTTTTCAACTCAAGCGGTTTTTCTAACAGTGGTTTTAATTTTTCTATTAAATTATGCATGTGAGGTTGCATGAAATGCTCTTCTATTGCTTTTTCATCAACCCATAGCTCATCAAACATGAAAAACAGAGGATTTTCCAAAGATCTATGTGGAACATAAGCAATATTTCCAGGTTCATCGAGTGTGGGTCGAATCAAACTGATTAAAATAGTCTCTAATTCTAACTCTTTTCCCTTTTTGGCCTCTAAAAATGCGAGTAACCTGATAGCTGTTTTCTTTCTATTTTGAAATCTTTCAATATTAGTAGTTTCCATATTTGATATTTTTTTTCCCTATACATATTTTTTATTGAACCTCTTAAAAATTATAAATATCTTAGGGTTATAGAGTAGTTCTAATCGGCAATCATATATCTTGCTTTTTAGATTATGATTTATGAGGTGCCATCTATGTAATGGAAAGGATTTTCTTTTTAAATGTAATTATTGTAAAGAATTATTTTGTCGCGATCATCGTCTTCCAATTAGTCATTTCTGTAGTGCTATTGAGAGATTTTCTGACAAAAGAAAAATGAATCTATTCAATGATAACATCGAAAAAAGTGGTTTCCTTAATAATTTTACTAAAACTGTCAATATTCGATTCTCTAGAACAGAAATAAAACATCTACTTTTGGCAACTTTTTTGGTATTGTTAGTAGGAATGTCATTGAATAATTACCGCTATATATCATTTGAATTTTTGATCATTTTTATAATAGCATTTCTATTTCATGAACTAGCCCATAAATTTTTAGCAAATTTTTATGGAAGTTGGGCTGAGTTTCGAGGAGAACTATATGGTTTAATTGTAACGGCAATATCTGCTATTCCATTCATTCCCTTCAAATTTATTGCCCCAGGTGCAGTTATTGTTGGAATTTCAGATAAAGAAAAGCTTGGAAAAGTTGCTCTGATAGGACCTATGGCTAATTTAGTAATGGGATTCTTATTTCTTTTGCTTTCGTATTTATATCCATATTTACTTTATTTTAATATAGGAGCCAGTTTTAATGCATGGATATCAATGTTTAATTTATTACCATTTGGGGTATTAGATGGACAAAAAATTTTTAATTGGAATAAAGTAGTATGGTCTTCGACAATGGCCATAACTATGGCTTTATTCATAATATCTTATCATCAATGAATCTTATATTTTATTTAATAAAATAATGATGGCAAAGTTCTACTTTGATCATATTCCAAGGGTTAAACAAATTAGTTGTACGAAATGAAAAATAAAAACAAATTGAATTTTATTCTAATTATCTAAAACTGGTAGAAGTTCTAACTGGCAGCGGAAGCATTTGTAATTCTTTGGATTTTTTTCATCAACCTTGATAACCATATATTCTTTGCATGTTCTACAATACATTATGCATCCTGTAGAAGAAAAATCCATTACATTCTATAGGTGAAACAAGCTATTAAATATGCCTACTTTTTAACCTCTTCTCGAATTTCTAGATTCTTGCCCATCCCATTTCCCAATGTACAATAACAATAGTTGAAAATGTGTAAATTTCACAAATTAAATATAAGATGATAAAGATAAGAAAGTATCTATCGTTTTTTTATTACTTTTGACGTTTTTGATTCTTTTGTGTTAATTTGTTTTTTAAACTATCCTTCATTAAGTCAAAAATTGTTGCAAGGTCTGAACCCTCATTCGTGTAACTATATCTATTAGTTGGTGTGAATATCCTAACTTCAATCTCGTATTTTTTAATTTTACCTCTTACCGATGATAATTTTATTCTACATCTAGCTTCTTCTAAATCTGGCATTGTTTTTTTCAGTAACTTTACAAGTGTATTAAATTTCGTTTTCGCTAGTTCAGATGCAAATGGATCATCAGGTAAACCAATTATATAGGACGGAATGTCTTCTTCTACCTTTTCTCCAAGTAATGAAATTATATCTCTATGTGTTATTATGCCTTGTATTTCATTACCTAATGTAACAATAGAGTAAGTTGAATTATTAGAGTTGAGCATTTGAATTACATTAGCAATAGAGTCATCGACACTAGCTGTTGTAGCATTGTTTTCAACAATACCTTTAACAGGAAATTCAAGAGGTCTAGCGTGTTCTGTAAGACCACGATAGACATTATCCAAATTATCTGCAGAAAGAAGTATTTTTGCAATATCAAATGAGGTAACAATTCCTTTCAAAGTCTCTTCTACTATAGGTATATGATCAATCCTATGTCGTATCATAAGGTTTTTAGCAGTTAATGCTAAATCATTTTCATTTAAGCTAATTGGGTTGGCTGTCATTATTTTAGTAGCTCTAACCTTAATATCTGTATGTTCCATAGATTTAACAATTGATTTTGTAGTTACTTGCCCAATAATTTCTCCCTCTTCAATTACTGGAAGAGACCGTAATCTATAAAGGCTCATAAGACCTGCAGCTCGTCCAATGTTGCTGTCTTCTTCAATTGTAGGAGTAATTTTGGCAATAGAGTTTAATTTTTGAGAATGTATATCTCTAGCGGAAAGAATGTCTCTCAAATTGATTGCTGTTACTTTATTTCCATTTTTAAAATATACACCATAATGATTCATTTTTATAAGATTCCCAAGGATTTTTGAGATACTTTCATTGGAATTAATTATATTGGCAGATTCAATAAAATCTGAAACTTTTTTTTTGCCAATTTTAACCAGTATTTGAGTTGAATCAAATTTCATTTAGTACTTAATTTATAGTATAAATATTAATAGATTTTTATTTGTATAAATTCCCGAATGTATACTTTCAATAAATTTTGATCGTATTTAAATTTGAAAGACGAGGAGAACCAAATGACAGTTATTTATAATTTAATAAAGTTTTTAATTAAAATATTGAAACTTTGATTTGCTGAGCTCTATTTGTTACTGAATATAACTGCCAGTGTAATCAATTTTTCTGTACTGTTTGGTAAGAGTCATAAAAATTTTTAAAGAATATATTTTATACACGCTTCACTTAGTGTAAACTTACGAATTAATCTTTATTCATATAGTTTTGATGAAGGTATGCTAAATTAAAAGGATAATTAATCATCACATTAAGTGACTAATAGAAATAAACAATTGGAATTAAACTCCTAAATAAAAAAATTTAATCTTACAAATAAAAACTCCTACCTTGTAAAGAAACAAATAAAATAATTCCAAGTTCCAATTGACCAATAACATTCAATAAGAAAATACAATTTACATGAATGTTCCAATTCTAATAATATAATACAAATTAGTGAACACCACTCTAAAGTACTGGTGAGACTAAAGATGTATATAGACAAGTTTATAGATTTTAGTTACGAGTTACAGATAATGAGTGTTACCTGTCTCATACCTATTAATTAAAATTCATAGATTATTTGGTTACCCTTTGTTCAAGTAATAGTATTTGAGATTTTTCAATTACTTTAGATTTGACTATAGTAATCAAATATTTTAGAAAATATAAAAACATTGGTTTATTGTATTTCTTCAAATCTTGTTATTTGATTAAGATTAAAATATTTAATATTTTATTATTAAAATTATGTCTTGTATTATTCTTCCCAAATCTGAAAAGTCTCGAGAATTAGCGACCAAGTATAATTTTAAGGAGTGGATGATTGCAAGATATCTTACTATTGTTCCAGACATTGAAAAATTTCTTGATTATATAAATACTAAAGTACCTAATCAATATATTCGAATAAATACATTAAAAATTGATATTGATACAATAACCCAAAAATTATTGGAAAAAGATTTTAAACTTGAGAAAACACCACTAACTGAAGTTTTTCTAATTAAAGGAGCAAAGTTTCCCATAGGAGCTACTATGGAGTATCTATCTGGTTATTATTACATTCAAGATCTTAGTTCGTGTCTTGCTGTGGAATCCTTGGAGATTGAAGAACATGATATGGTTTTAGATATGGCAGCTTCACCAGGAGGTAAAACATCGTTTATGGCACAAAAAATGAATAATAAAGGAATGATTCTTGCGCTTGAAGCAGAAAGAAAAAGGTTAAGAAAAATGATGTTTAATTTAGCTAGATGTGGAGTAATGAACACAGTACTTTGGCATTTAAAGGGAGAAAAAATAGTGAATTATGATTTTAAATTCGATAAGGTGTTACTTGATGCCCCATGTTCTTGTGATGGAATAATACACAAAGATCCTTTAAGAAAAAATACATATTCTAAAGGAACCATCCAATTTTGTAGTATAAGGCAATCCAGATTAATAGAGTCGGCTCTGAAGGTAGTGAAGCCTGGAGGATTGTTAGTCTATTCAACATGTTCATTAGCTCCTGAAGAAAATGAGTTTATAATAAATTCTATTATAAAAAAATTTGATATTACTCTTGAATCTATTGATTATGGTATAGATTCTTTAATAAAATTTGGAGGTGAAGTTATGGATAAATCTCTCAAATTGACAAAAAGATTCTATCCTCATATTCACAATACAGCAGGTTTTTTCATAGCGAAAATTCGAGTAAATAATATTTAGAAATGATATGATTAGAGAGTTAACAAGAGAAGAAAACACTATAATCCGAAGAGAATTTAACAAATGGGGAATTTTTAATTTTATTAATGATAAGGTATTTGTACTAAACGAATATGGGAACAATGTGAAATATATATTTATTATTCCTTCAGCTTTAAAAAAAATGATATTTTATCCTTATAGTTTTTATGGAGGATTACAAGTAGGTAACATCAAAAAAAAAAAATTTATACCTTCTATAACATTCTTTGATCTTGTAGCTAACCATAGTAATAGTTTTTTATATGTTATTGTAGATTGTCAGGGAGAAAAATTAGTTCTCTATGGTAGAGATATTTTTGGTAACTCCATTCTTTATGCTTCACAGAAAATTGTAGAAAATTCAATACTTTTAATATTAAATAGATCTAAAGAATTATTAGGAATTGGTAGAGCTAGATTTCATACAACTAAAATTAAGACTAATGGAATAGTAACAATAAATACTTTATTAGACATTGGAACCTATTTAAGGTCCGAAAATCATCAGAAATAAGATTGTACTTTTTTGAATAAGAAATATGTGTCCAACATCTAATGATTATATTAAAAATTAAAAATACTAATATATTAATTTGTAGAATACACTCAAATTAATAAAATAATTTTATGGATTTTAATTTACTGAAAAACCAAAAAATTTTTTATTCCACTACCAAAATTAAAAATTCATAAAGTGAAATATACTAGATGAAATCAATTATGTTATTCATAAAAAATCAGATTATTTGCAACACAAAGTATTACATTTGTTTTGGTAATAATCAATGAAATTATATATTATAAATCATAATTTAAAATAGTAAAATAATTAGATTGTTAAATGAATCTTTATTCCTCATACTTTTTGGATGTGGTATGAAGATTATGAAGTAGTTGGTCATGTAAATGCTATTTCATTATAAAATACTTACCGTGATCATATTTGCCCATTAATATAAAAATTTCATTTTTGAATACATCAACCAAATAGTATATAGATATGTTTTCTATTCTCTTATTGAAAGGATTAATAATCACTATTTCGAAATAGTCGCTATAATTGAAAGAAGTACATCTTATAATAGACTCTATACAACCTTACCATAGAATTGAACTCATTCATAGATTTAAGAGAGGTTGTATATGATACCTAAAGTACCGTATCTATTCACTTTAATTGGGAAAAATATACTTCTAAATTTAAATACCAAGGGTAGTTGTTGTTAAATTCTTCAAATGCAAAATAGTGTAAAAGCATCGAATATTCCCTACCATAATACTGGAATTTTTTTAAATTAAAGGTTTTATTATTTCAGATTTTACTAATATTGTTACAAATCTCTATCATCATTCGCTCCAGGATGTTATTGTAGCCTCTGATACCCATAATTGAAAGCTAAGCTAACCTTAAACAAATATTATACGAGAAAGATAATTAAATACATTAATTTTAAGTTTTATAGATTTATTTTAGTGACTAATACCCAGGGGTTTTTGAAGTTATATAATTAGATAGGTACTGTACAATAACAAAAGAACAATATATATTTCTAGTTATAAAAATTTTTATAAATTTAAGATCTCGTTCATAAAATCTACAGAATTAGCAACACCAATTAAGTTTCAACAGAGAAAAATTTAATAGTTGTTATTTTTTATTTATTTTCTTTTTTTAATATTACTGTTATTTAATATAATGATCAATCTATTACATAAAACTCATAAATAATTTATCTAATAAAAAACAAGTTTTTCGAGTGAAAAACATATTCAACATTTGCTAAAGTTTCTTACTTTTAGGAATATTTAAAATTAAATTCTTATTTTGCTTTCACTATAGATGAATATATACCTCCGATTCCATAGGCAACAGATATTAAGATTCTAGCTAAAAAATCTCCTGAAGATTTGGTAATTATGTTATCATTATAAAGTAAAATAATTATTCCAATGGACATTAGAGAAATTAATCCTACAATGAATTGTTCCATATTTTTAATTTTATTGTTTATCATAAATATAATGAATGTAGATAGATTTCCTAAACCAATTCCTGTCAAAATTAAATATTCATGATAAGAAGGAATTATTGCTCCTAACCCGAAAGGAGCAGCCCAGCACAGTCCATTTATCAATTTGATACCTGGGGACCAACCGGTACTTTTTCTTATTCTATTTCGTATTATTTGAAGAGAGTGAATTATTTTACTTTTAAATATAATAAAATAAATAAAAAAACAAACAATCCATACTATAATATCGATAAAAAACAAATCAACTGTTAGGTCTATTATAAAACTTACTAGAGTAGCTGAAAAAACTGATAACGAAATGAATATAAATAAAATACCATTATCAGATTTATCATTTTTCTCAATATTCACAGGAGTCTTGCTAGACTATTAACCTATAAAAGTATATTTTTCCTAAATATCCGATTAAAATGTAAAATGACTTTAAAAAACTATTATAATTCCTTATTTTTTAAAATAAAAAGATTTTTCTTATTGTTGTTATCATATTAATTGTTGGCACCTTTTTTCGATATATTTAAAAAGAAATCTGATAAAGATAAAAGAAACTTAAAATATCATAATAAAATAGATCTACTAAAAACTATAGAAACTGAAGATAGAACAACAATTTCAATAGTTGAAGCCAAGGATATAATTAAAAAAATTGATCAAAGCCAAACTAAAATCCTTACTGGAAGAATTGATAAAATAAGGCATCTAACCCAAAAACCGATAGAAAACATCGAATCCATAATTTCAGATTTAGAATCTACCAAGATCGATGTTCATGAAAGTAGTTTTGAATCAGTAGTAGTAAATTCAAAAAAAATGGTAATAAATTCGATACGAAAGGAACTTTCTTCCAATATTCTTCCTCCTACAACTCTTAATGATGTTATTAAATTACATGAAAGATTGGATTCGATGGTTAATAGATTTTCAGAAGTTAGCAAGTCCCACAAAAAAGTGTTCAATTTTTTTATAAGTAAATATGCTGATAAACTTAAAACAGAGTTCGAAAATATTTCCTCATTATCAATGCAATGTAAGTATGAAATAGAAAACTTTGAAAAGGAAAGACAACCTCTTCAAAATTGTTTAGACAATATTGATGCGCTAATACAAAAAAATGAATTGATTAAATTGGAGGAAGATAAACTCAAAACAAGACAATTACAATTAGATGAGTTAAAACTCAAAGTTAATAAATTGAATAGGGAAATAAACGATTTAACTGATTCAAAAAAATATACAGAATCAAGAGATGTATTAAAAAAAATACAAACTGTCGACCTCGAAAAAGATAATCTGCATAAAGAGCTAATTAATACTTTTAGCAGGGTGAATCGCGCGATGAATAAATATTCTTATGGATTGAATAGATCTATTGTTCAAAGAATTGAAATAATGACAGAACAACCATGGAAAATATTTGAAGATTTTCCTATTTATTTGGATTTAATAAATGAAGTTAAAAATGCGATTAGTAAAGGTAAGATTATAATAAAAGAGTCGGAGAAAATAGAAACTTATTTTGATAATATAATAAATTCGTTACCAGATTATAAACAAAAGGAGGAAAAACTGAATATTGAAATCAAAAAATTAAATAGTAATAAGAATATGCAGATTATTTCTCAATTAAACGAATTAAAAAGGAAATATGGAAACTATAATCATGAACTTCATTACATTGAATCATACATAAAAGACTCTCAAAGTGAAATAGCAAAAAATCAAGAGGAATATGATCATTTCTTAAATTCTATTGAAACCTATATTAATCTTATAACCAAAAGCAAATATCGTTTATCAATTTCTAAATAATTGCAAATTTAAATTTGAAACCAAATACATTTAATTATATGATTTTTTATTTGTCTTGATGGATAGTATAACCTAATCAAAGTTATATTTATCTATTATTTTGATTTGTCTGTATATCGGTCTGTTGTTATTATCCTAAATAAAAAATGTTATTTCATATCTAATTATATTATAACCTTTTTCTATATTTTTTTAACCATCTGCAAAACATGAGTTAATTTACGTTTTAATTTTTTTTAACTAGAATTATTTTATTCTTTGAGATCTTGTATTAAAAATATTTTGTAACAATTTATTTTTATTACTTATTTCAGAGGTTACTTTTGATAAAATACTAGTATTCTAAGAATGCCAATTAGGTAATTTTGATTGCTTAGTGTCTATAAATAAATAACTGAAAAAGCTAATAAAAAACATGAAAAATCTTTCAAAACCTGTCAAAATAGGCATTATTTTATTAATTATTGGTGTGGCAGTAATGGCTTATGGGAGTTATTTAAACAACGATACCATAGCATACTACGCCTTACTCATTATTATTACTGGTCTTTTCATTTATCTAGCATATTCTTTAAATCTTGGAAGTAAATCAAACGTGGATTATCCTAAAAAAGAAAAAGAGAAAAAAAAGAGAAAATGATAAAGCTAAATTTACAAAGAGAATTCATAGGGAAAGATAGAGACCTACTTTTTGGATTTTTAGTTGTAATTATATATTTATTTACACCTTTGTTAATCTATAATTAGTATGATTCAAATAACATATCCGTGACTGAATCCATTATGAAATTTGATATCTTAATGTATTTTTCACAATCACTAAGCCAATTTTATAAAAAATTTAATCAGATTATCTTCTCATCAAAGATAAACCTAATCTACTATAAAAAGATCAATATTTTCCGGTTATAATCGGAAGAAATCACCTATCCATTAAACCAAGGAATTTTAGATAAATTAATGCGAGTGAAAAAATAACAGAATGATTTCAAAATATATGACTCTATCATTAAATATTATAATTGGTGATAAGAATATCCGTAGAGATAATACTCGAATAATGCGAGAATTTTAACAATGTTCGAAAGCAGTTCCAATTCTAAATCCATAGGACAGGCGATCTATTGTCGGTTATGAACCAAGGACTAAAATAAATGGAACTATTGGTACGTTTGAATTTTATCCTTTAGTTGTAATCGGATAACAATGATATTTGTGAACCTCTAACTTCCTATAAATCTTATAGGATAAAGTTTCTTATTAATTTCTTATAATTTAATTTAGAACAAAAATAGAGAATATATAGGGAAATTCGATAAATATTACAAATAGAATATAATCGTATGCTACATTGTATAGTGAAAGTTTTATGTACGAAATCTAAATTTTATCTTCCTCTATTTATCAATGATAGGAATTTTATAATAAAAAAAATTAAATATACTATCTCCTACACTATAATCTGTTATATCTTAAATAAAGTGAATTATTAAGATGAGATTCTATCTTGCTTTAACAATATCACTTATCCTTCTTCTGTTGACAGTAGTAATATTTCCCTCTGATCTCGCTTTCGCAAAAAAAGGGGATTCCTCTTCGAAGAAAAAAATCGAATTGTGTTGTTCATGGGGTAGCTCATTAGACGACGGAACATTGACTTTTTCTATTAAGAATGGTGGATCGGATTTGGCAAAAATTGTCAAACTAGCTATTAATGATTGGGAAAAGGCCCTTGGCGGAGTAGAATTCAAATATATAAAGGATGATTCTGACGCCGATGTAGAAATTGAATTTAAAAAGGGTAAAGGAAAAAAAGTTGGAAAAACCGTGACATTTTTCGATTATTTGGGATTTATTGATCAGGTAGATATTTCGATCTCAAAAAAATCATATGGTTATACATTAGATAAACGTACTTTAGAACATGTTGCGAAACACGAAATCGGGCATGCCCTTGGGTTAGGACATGCAACCTTTAAAGGTACTCTGATGTCTCCCAATGTAGATGAAATCGTAACAAAAATATCGGCATGTGAATTAGACTCTGTCAAATATGCTAATAGTTGGAAATTCAATAAAAATGATAAATCTCCCCATTCTTTAGAGAAAGATGATTTTAAATGCAAGAAAAAATAATCTTTTCAAAATATAATTTTTTACTTAATTATTAAATCTTTTATTATGTATTATCATTTTAATTTATATTTTTTGATCTAGTATCTATAAAATACAATTTATGTGTTAAGTATATCATAAATTAAACAAAGCTTATAAGATTAGTCCTTTTATTCTCAATTATGGATTATAATTCTCTAACTAAGGATATCATGAATTTGGATCAGAAAGTGAGATTTGCAGCCGTATGTGATGATTCCGGTGAGATCAAATATGGTGGTCAGAGAGAAGGCATTACGAATTTATTGTCCCCAGAAGAAACTAAAAGATCGAATATTCAGGCATTAGCCCGATGGTCTTTGCGTAATTCTCTTGCCTCCAAGATTGGAAAAGGACAATATGCTATGGCTGCATATGAAAAAATAAAACGTATCACCATCCCTCTGGAAAATGATCATCTCCTTTTAGTAACTACTGAGGTAGATGCTGACCATGAAAAAATAATTAGTAAAATATTATCATTAATTAAACATTAAACTTATAATCGTCTTTATTTTTCTTTTATCACTTATTATAAAATTCAATTAATTAAGATTCATTGATCATTCGCCTATTGCCTCTCTCCTAGAATGAGATGCACCTACTCCCGATAAATTACCTGTAAAATCTCCAGTAATCTTTATGACATCTTCTGGCTCAGCTAATTCATTAAGTAATTCTAGTGTAAGTCTCTGATTGGTTACATAATGAGTACCTTTATCATATATAGCTGGTGCCATTCCTGTTTTTCGGATTATAAATTCTCTTTTTGCTTCTTCATCTGTT
>DASUCH010000005.1:0-22925 GCA_035762785.1 Nitrososphaeraceae archaeon
ATCCAGAAAAAGAAAATCTGATTAACAACAAAAAAATTTACGTTCATCTGATCAAAAAATTTCAGAGATGGTAGCTAAGTTTTATGATACTATTTCTGAAACCATAGTACTTAATATTACTGACCTTACTAATAATAATAACTATTATATATATAATAATCAAGAAAAAAATATAATTTGATAAATTTATTATGATTCTAATTTACAGAACTTTTTATCACATCAAAAAGTCTTTTGTTACTTACTGCATAGAATGATAACTTGTTTTTTAATCCTAACTCAGAGTCTAATTCTTGACCATTACTAGAATACAATTTACCACCAGCTTCTTTTGCTATTAAATAAGCCGCCGCCATGTCAGTAGATCGAATCTTTCCCCTGATATCTATGTATGCATCCATAAATCCTCTAGCAAAATAACACAGTTCGAGAGCATTTGCACCAAAATGCCGTATGTGAGAAGAAAAAGAAATAACTTTTGAAATTTCATCTAAAATATTTGTAGGTACTCCAGATACATTTGTACCTATTAATACATCAATTGATTTAAAATCTTCGAGAGATGTAATAGAGCTGAAATCTTTTTCATTTCTAACACTTATTTTTTTATTATTAAAAAAAGAGCCTTTCTGTTTTGAAGCTGAATAAATATCGCCTGTGAACAAATCCAGTACTACTGCATCCGTAACAGAGCTTAGTTTAAATTCATTAGCGAAAGCTAAAGAACAACAAGAGAACGGAATACCACGAATTGCATTAGTAGTGCCATCAACTGCATCCATTATTACAAAACCATTATTATTATTGTTAGAAGAAGAAGAATTAGAATTATTGAGATTAACTATTCCACATTCTTCTCCAATTATCACTGGAGATATATTATTGGATTTAATTGTATTTATCACTGCAGTTTCTGCTACGATATCAATTTTTCTAGAAATATCTCCTCCAGCACCAAGACTTATTTTACTAGCGCCTTCACTTGTTCCTAATAAATCCTTAATTTCGCTAAAAACATTCTTAGACGATTCAATTAAAATATCTAGTATCATAAAAATATGTTATCGTAATGTTATAAAATGATATAGTACGAAATAAAATATTATATTAGAATCAATTAAATATATGAATGAAAAAAATTAATTATAATATAGAAATTTAATTATTATTATTATTCAATTCTTTTGGGAAACTTTTTTTTCCGTCGTCCTTTTATCAGTTTATAGATTGATACTTTTATTCCAACATAAATACTATACAAAAGTTTAAATTCCATATTATTATAATACAACATTTGCTTTTAAACATTAAGTAAGAAATTGAAATTTTAAAATATGAACCTCAATACGTGCTAACCATCTAATATTAAAAAAAGTAAAAAAATTAAATAAATTTTATTATTATTATTATTATTAATTAAACAGGAAAATTAAATGATGATTGTTCCAATTCTAAAATTGGGATATAAATAGCCTGTGTATCATTACCTATTGCATTTACAAACTCGAATTTTCCAGTCAGCTGTTTTAATTCAATAAATTTTTTAGCTGGCTTTTCAGTTAAAACCATATAGTGAATAACTGTATTGACGGCACCTGTTTCTATAAATAATACTTCTTTATCCTTAAAATTGATGTGATAAAGCATAGGCACCATTCCTATTGGTGACTGAGAAGCAAATAAAATCACCTTAAGCATGTCTTCCAAATTTTTATATTTTAGATATGTAGTTGAATAAACTTCAGCTGACGACATCAAATATCATACCCTATTATAATGGTAACCTATAATACTCTTCCGTCTTCATTACTTAAAATAAATATCTCCAAACAGAGATAATTCGTAACAAAGAAAAAATATATGAGTTAATTTATAGTTCATTTATTGAAGGAATTTATAAAATATTTCTCTTTTCTACTTGTATTTTTCTTAATTATTATTAGTTTAATTCAATTTAATTTTGATTATATTTATTCTCAACAAACTGATTATAAAAAAAAACAAATAGAAATTTGCTGTACATGGGGAAATAAACTTGCAGATGGAATACTTACGTACGAAATAAATAATGCAAAACCTGAAACAAAGAAATTAGTAGTATCTGCAATAAATTATTGGAAGGAAAACATACAAGGAATTGATTTTAGAGAGACAAATAGTAAACAACAAGTAGATATCAAGATTTCTTTTAGGAATGATAATGGAAAAGTTGCAGGACAGACCATGACCAATTTTGATTCAGATGGATTTATTTTTAACGTCAAGGTATTGCTAGCTGAAAAGGCTTTTGGAAAACAATTGAACAAAAATGTGATTGAATATATAGCGAAACATGAGTTTGGTCATGCTCTAGGTCTAGGACATGCAAATGTTAATGGATTTCTTATGTCATCTTTGGTTTATAATTCATTTAATGAGATTTCAGATTGTGAAAGAGAAGCTGTTAACGAAGCAAACAAATGGAAATTAATAGACAATGACTCAGCTCCGAAAATAAGCGAAAATAAAAAATATTTTTGCTAATCCAATTTGCTAATCCATTGTTTATCTCAATTTTAAAATATTAATCTTCATATTTTTTTTATTTATGAATTATGGTAATATATATTATTTATAGTAATTTATTATTATTATATGACCTAAATTTTATAAATTATACAATGTAACAAATATAAGAATAATAGACATAATTGTTATTATTTTTTATACTATAAAGTTTATTTTATTTAATTTGATTTTCCAAATCTTGATCACCTGGAGTAATTAGTTCCATAACTTTAGAATAAAGATACAAATATCTTCTTCCTTTGTCAGTTATCCTAAAAATTTGATCTTTATCAGAATATTCTATTAATTCACGTTCTAATAATATTGAAAGATAATCTTTTAATTGACTATAAGAAAGAAAAGCCTTATACATTATTTTTGTTTTAGCTGCTCCCTCTTTAGTAGCTTCCAGTATTAATGCTACGATATCAGTCCTGCTTCGATATTTCATTAACAGATTTTATAAATGGAACGCTTCATAAAAATTGATCGTAAAGTATTAATTAAAATTATTAATATGAAAAATGTAATTGATTGAAAACTAATTATTATTCCTTACTTTTTAAATCAATTTCTACTAATAATTGGATACCTTTTTTTGTGATAGAATAAATCTTTGCATTTTTTCTTATATAGTCTCTCATTCTTTCAATATGATAGTATATAGAACCTGTAGACAAAGCTGTAGCGTTTTGTATGTCAGAAAAACCTGCAGATCCATTTCTTTCGGCGATAGCACGTAATATTTTAATTCTGGTCCTTCTGGCGCGGAGTTGGGTTTCTCCTATCAATATTGATATTGCTTAAATAAATTATTTATTTTTTACTAAATTAAATAAAATTTATAATAAAAAAGTAAAGATATGAAAAATGTTATACTAAATATTTAATATGTAATATTTACTATTACTGATTATTTGTTTATATCTTCTCTTCGTAAAGCTTATAGAGATATAGATCAATATCCATAACTGTGATGTCATATGGGGTCGTAGCGAAGCCTGGCATCGCAACGGGCTCCAGATCAAACAAAAGGGCTGGTAATTGCTTGAAGATACCCGTAGGTCAAGGGTTCAATTGATAATGATTAAATCACTATCAGAACAACTCCCTTCGGCCCCATCTATTATATAATTAAATTCAATTATGAAGAATATAGGTGGAAATTAACAAATTAACAGATATACAAAAAAAGTATACCTCCCTCACCCTCTATAAAGTTACTGCATATATTAATATGAGAAAATCACTTGCATAGTAATATGGAAAATGAATCAAAATCAAATGCTAATGTTGCAATAATTGATTTAGATATTCAAGATATAGAAGGTGTAGGTCCTACTACTGCAAAAAAATTGAAAGATGCTGGTATCCTTTCTGTAATGGATTTAGCTGTAGCCAGTGCAGAGGAACTATCTGAAAGTATCAATGCTACAAAAGAAACAGCAGCTTCCTTTATAATTTCAGCTCAAAAACTATTAAGAGAAACAAATGTCTTAGATAAGGAATTTGTTACCGCAGATGATGCGTTACAAAAAAGAAGATCAATGCTTAGATGTTCCACAGGTTCTTACGCATTAGATGATCTTTTACTTGGAGGAATAGAAACACAGGCTTTAACAGAGTTCTATGGTGAATTCGGATCAGGTAAATCTCAAGTTTGTCATACTTTATGTGTAACAGCAAAACAACCAATTGATGCAGGTGGATTAAATAGCTCTGTTATCTATATAGATACAGAAGGTACATTTAGGCCAGAACGAGTTGAACAAATAGCCAGATCAAGAGGATTTGAGCCTACAGAAATTCTTAAAAATATAGCAGTTTGCAAAGTTTATAACAGCTCTCATCTTGAATTAATAGTTAAAGATTTAGGAAAATATATTGACGATTTTAAAGCAAAATTAGTAGTAATTGATAGTATAATATCTCTTCATAGAGCTGAATTTTCTGGAAGAGGAACTTTAGCGGATAGACAACAACGATTAAACGGTATGTTACATAAATTAATAAGATTAGCAGAGATATACAACATAGCAATAGTCATAACAAATCAAGTACAGTCTTCACCTGATACGTTCTTTGGCGATCCTACAAAAGCTACAGGAGGTAATGTTTTAGGTCATGCTTCCACATATAGAATTTATCTTAGAAAATCCGGAGAAAATAGAATAGCAAAAATGATGGATTCACCATATCATCCCTATTCAGATACAAGGTTTACAGTTACTGAAAAAGGAGCAGACGATATAGAAGAGCAAACACCTAAGAAGGGAAGTAAAAGATCAACAGCAGCAACAACAGCATCATCAAAGAAGAAAGAAGAAGAAGAAGAAGAAGCTCAACAGGATTAAATAAATAATAATAAGAATAATAATGATGGATAGACTGTAGAGTTAAATTCTTATTCTTATCTTTTCTTATTGTTTATCATATACCTTATTTTTACTAAAAAACCATTTTCCTAATCTTATTATTGCTATGCCACAAGCGATAACAACAAGAATAATTACTAGAACTATTGGAGCGATCAATAAATTAAATGGATAGGGAGCATTTGAAATGTATATACATTTAGGTCCATTTTCACATAATTTTGTAATAGGAAAGACAAGTAATACTGTTGCAAAGATAACTAAAAAAATTGTGCCAATTGATGCAATAATCGCACCTACTTTAATTACCAATTCATAATTCATATTGTAATCGCATGAAGTTTATTATTAATAAGTTGTTATAATTAATATCATCAGTTTCTAATATAATTAGATCTTTGATATATCTATTGTTACAAATCGATAAAAATCATTATATGTTACCTTAGAATATTTTTCATTATAATAGATAAATGGAAGATTTTTGTGTTCATGTGCATCCCATAAATCGTGAACTTGATCAAAATATTCCTTTTTGTTTTTTCCTTTAAGTCTTAAGATTTCATGTAATAAAACATGTGAAACTCTTGCGCAATTATAATCTGCAAAAAATTTTGAAATTTGCTCTTTGGATTCTATATGTTCAGGTCTTTTCCATTGAACCATACCAAAGTTATTTGTAGCATATCCAGATACATTACAATCAGTCCAAAAGGGTTTGAAATATGAGAGATAAAAATGATATACTGATTTACCTCTGTCTTGATGATCTCTTAATAAATAAGCTAATGACATCCGATCAAATAATCTTCCAGTGATCACAGGAAGAATGTCAGCATCAATACTAAAATTTAAAGCAAAATTTCTTTTTGTCCACCAATGAAAGAATTTAACCATAGAAGAGACATAATCCCAATCCTCTTCTTGTCTTTTTTCCCATTCTTCATTTTTTGCAACATATATGAAAAAAAGTTTGTTTAAATTGGATTGCATAGTCTTTTGAAAAAATTATCCTAATTGTTATTAGAACAACAACAACCACAATTGTAATAATTGATTATTACAATTACAATGATACATATTATTATGTTGAAAAAGAGATGTAATATGAGGTTTAATCATGTATTTCATCAATCTATAATTATAGCCAAAAGATTCTCTACCACTAATAATAATAATGCAATTGATAGGTATCTTGAATTCATCCATATACATATTCCTATGTAAAAACAATAAAAAACCTATCTAATAATAACGTTAACCAATAAATAATAGTGATAAAAATGGAAGTTAATCAAGAATATATTAGACTACATAATATATTAATTGTTGGACGATCTTGATTTAAAAATCAACAACTGGATTGTAAATACAGTTAATTCTCTAATAAAACCTAACAAGCTTGATAAAATTGCAGAATGTGCTTTAGAACTTTCAAAAATAATTTACTATAATGATATGAATGTAGAAAAATATTTAGATGAAATAAATTTGATGCAAAAGGAACTTAATATTAAAAGAGAAAGATCTAATATCAATTTTAGTAGACCGACTCAAATAATAGAGTTAATAAATGATTATATGTTTAAAGAAAAAGAATTCAAAGCTAATATATATGATTACCAAAATCCATTAAATAATTTTTTAAATGTTGTGCTTGAAAAGAGAATAGGAATTCCTATTACATTATCAATAATATATATCACTCTCGCACAATCAATCAATTTTAAGTTGTATCCGGTTAATTTTCCACGACATTTTCTAGTTAAATATGAATTAGATGATGTTAATAATAATGAGATAATAATTGATCCATTTAATCAAGGCAGAATAATGGATGATTATGCTTTAAAAAACTTAATAGATAGTTTTTTTCCAAATCAAAATATTCCATTAACAAAAAAATTAATTGAAAAAACTAATTTATCCCAAGTAATGATACGAATTTTAAATAATGTAAAAGATAGTTTTTTTGAAATTCAAGAGTTGGATAAATTAAATATAGCCAATGAAATGATTTTTGCAATAGATCCTCAAAATATATATGCAATCAGGGACAAAGGAATAATATTACATGAGAAAGATCCAGAAAAATCCTTAGAATTTTTGAATAGATATTTAGAACTCGAACCAGAAGCAAACGACGCTGATATTGTTTTAAAGATTATTAAAAGCATAAGAGAAGAAAAAAATAATAGATGAGAGTGTATATTAGGAAATTTGTAATTAATAGACACATTATTATTATTATTTAGTTTATAAATAGAAGAAAAAAGAATAGACTTATTTTAATATTGGAAAATCTTTTTGCAATTTTATAAATAAATCTTTTGCATTTTTTCTTGCATCTTCTTTAATTTCTTCGTTAAAGATGGTATTGCTAAGAGAATCCAATATAGTTTGTAGTTCTTGTTCGTTTATATAAAGCTCATATTTATCTTTAGTCATATTTTTCATAATTCAGTATAAAGTAATATAAAATTCTATTCTTTATGAAAAATTATTATGGGATGGAATAAAAAATTAAATATTTACATCATTTAGCAGGATAATAATATCAATTTAATTATTATTAAAAATAAAATTAATTAGATGAATTTACACCAAGGAAGAATATCTTCTCTCTTTAATTTATCAAGCTTTATATTTGCTTCTTGTAGTAATATGTTACCATCTTCAGGATAATCATGGAGAACAACAATTCTTTCGATGCCTACAGTTATGCACATTTTACTACATTCTAAGCAAGGCGCAAATGTACTATACAAGGTTGTACCTTTTGTGCTTGAACCGTTTCCAAATAATGCACATTGCATTATTGCGTTAGCTTCAGCGTGAGTGCATAAACATCTTTCTAAATCAACCCCTGAATTTATTTTTCCATTAATTCTTTCTTGACATCTTTCGCACCCACCATCTATACAATTAAGTATTCCAGGAGGAGTTCCATTATAACCTGTTGCTATCTGCCGATTATCTCTAACTATAACTGCTCCTATTTGCCTGGTAAGACAATTAGATCTTAATTTTGCAATTTCTGCTTGAAGCATAAAATATTCATCCCAAGTTGGCCGTACTTTGTTCCAATTTAACATATTTTTTTCTTGCATACACTAATTTTGGATCAACTATAATAATATAAACATGGATATAGTATTATAAATTCTAAAAATTTTTATGTGAATTTTATAATTAAGATCAATAAGTTAGGAGAGTAATAATAGTATGCGTAGTTCTTTACAAAAAAATGATGAGAAAAGGGCAAGAACAATCTTTCTTGTTGTATTTTACTTTTGTGCTACAACAATGTTCCTAATTACTTTTTACTCTTTATACGTAAGCATACAAGAATATTTAAGTACAGGAAAAGTCGTTATAGGTGAAGTTCTTGTCAATACAGAATTTCCTTTTCCAGGATTAGCAAAATTGGTAACTTATTTAATGATAGTTACTGTTGTTGGTTGGTATTGCGTTACAAAATTAGGAGCAGATAAAGTAAATACAATTTCTGAATCGATAAAATCTATTGTTCAATTAATTGTTCTTGCAATAATGGTAATATCGTTATATGAATTTATTTATAATTTTGTTATATGGAATTCATTCATTACAGTAGATGCAATAAATGGAATAATAAGATTAGATGATATAAATGTGCCCTATCCTAATCCTAATACACCATGGAATCCAGTATTTGCCACAAAAATGTCTTTATCCGCTTTATTAATTTCTGCTCATGGATTTTATCTTATCTCAAGACATAAGCGCCAAGATCAAATAGTTTAATGTGGAAAAAAATTTTATTAGTTACAATTAATTAATTATAGTTTTCCATAATTTCTCCTATACATTTTGTAATATTAATTAAAAGATCAATTCTTGCAAATTCGTTTGGCGAATGGATTCTAGAGTATACATATGTACTGCCTATTGAAACAGAAGACGCTTTGAGAATCTTTTGAAATGAGTGCATCGGTCCAGTCCCAGCTGATGAGATATTTAAAATTACATCTCCAAAAACTCTTTTTGCTGACTCTGTTATTATTTTAACAAATGGATCATTTGGAGAAGTTCTCGCAGCTGCTTCTCCATGAATGAAATTGATATTTATATTTTTGAAACCTAAGTCTTTAATATGTTGTTGAAGTTTAGCAAATTGTTTTTGTGGATCCATATCAGGAACAAGACGAAAGTCAAGTTTAACTTTCGCAAATGATGGGATTATAGTTTTAGCACCCTGTTCTATATATCCTGAAACAAAACCAGCAATATTACATGTAGGAGAACCACATAATGCTTTTTTAACATCAATTCCCGAAATATCACCTAGAAATCTAGATATACCATATTCCTTTTTAAATTCATGTGCATCAAACAATTCTAAATTAAGAATTTTTTCTTCTTGTTGATTAAAATTTCTTATATCATTATACCAGTCTGAAATTAATATTCGTCCATTTTCGTCTCTCATACTATTAAGTAATTTAATTAAGTTCCAAGCTGGATTTTCCACAATTACTGCTAAACTGGAATGAGTGTCTTTATTTGGACCATAAGCAATCAATTCAACATACAATAAACCTTTCATCCCTAAACTTATAATGGGAATATTTTTTTCATTTACATATCCAAATTCCCATATAATTCCATCACAGGCAAACTTTTCTTTGTATTTGGTAAGATATTTTTCTATATGTATACTTCCGATTTCTTCTTCTCCTTCTACGATAAATTTAATATTGCATGGAACGTCGCCTGTTTCTTTTAGGAAATATTCTACTGCTTTTATTCTAGTAATTAATTCGCCTTTATCATCCGATGAACCTCTTCCGTAAATATAATTTCCAGAAACTGCACCACTAAAAGGAGGAACTTCCCATTGATCTAAAGGATCTTCAGGTTGAACATCATAGTGATTATAAAATAAGATAGTTTTGCCGTTAGGATTTTTTTGTGATTTTATTTCTCCATATACTATAGGAGGAGGAAGAGAAGAGGCTGCAATATTTTTATCTTTAGGATCAAGATAGATAATTTCTGATTTAATTCCTACTCTATTCATAAGAGCAAAAACTGCCTCTGCACATTCAACAAGATTTTGATTTTTTGCAGAAACACTAGGAATGTTAATCAATGTCTTAAGATCAGAGATCATTGTACTAATCTCTGAATTCACAATTTTTTCTATCGAGCTTACCAATATTTAAAATTTGTAAAAGAATAATTTAACTTTTCATAAAAAAGTACATATTGATAATGATATGTTTGAATTATAGAATATATTTTAATAATCGTAACAGGAATACATATAACCATGCCTTTGTGAAACGATAATAATGACGTCTTCATCATCATTCTTATCTTTTAACTCAAAGAATATTTTCTTTAATCCACAGTCAATTGCTGTAATTGGGGCTTCTGAAAAGCCAGGAGTGGGAAAGGCTATCTTTTCAAATATCATCAATGGTTATAAAGGGAAAATATACCCTATTACTCCATCTAATCCTACTGTGTTTGGAATCAATGCTTTTAAAAGCATTCTAGATGTACCAGAAGATATTGACTTGGCAATAATAGCCACTCCAAACAAGATTGTTCCTCAAGTAATGGAAGAAATAGGAAAAAAGAAAATCAAAGGAGTAATAATAGTTTCAGCAGGATTTAAAGAAGTTGATGAAACTGGAGCTCAACTTGAGAAGCAAATTGGAGATATTGGTAAACAATACGGAACAAGAATAATTGGTCCCAATTGTTTAGGAATAATGAGCTTATCTCAAAGCAGTATGATGAATGCTACATTTTTAAAAATTACACCAGAAGTTGGAGGAATAGCTCTGGTATCCCAAAGTGGTGCTATATGCGCTGCTACCGTTGAAGATGCTACAGCTCAAGGAATAGGTTTTTCAAAGGTAATTAGCATGGGCAATAAAGTAGATATGAATGAAAATGATATATTAGAACTACTTTCAGAAGATGATGATACAAAAGTAATTGTCATGTATCTAGAGGATATTCATGATGGAAAAAGATTTATGCAAATAGCTAAAAGAATAACTAAAGAAAAAAAGAAACCTATTCTTGTATTAAAAGCAGGAAGGACACCTGAAGGAGCAAAAGCTGCTATGTCACACACCGGTGCTTTGATGGGGTCTGATGAAACATACGATGCTTTGTTTAAGCAATCAGGAGTTATAAGAGTAGACACCATGCAAGAATTATTTGAAACATCAACAGCTTTTGAGAAACAACCAATACCGACTTCAAATGGTGGAGTAGTCATATTATCAAATGCAGGTGGGCCAGCCATAATTTCTACAGATGCTTGTTCAAAATATGGATTAAAAATGGCGGACATTTCTCAATCTGAATCGGAAATAGCTAAAGTCATACCTCCTCATGGTTCAGCTAGAAACCCTGTTGATATAGTAGGAGATGCAGATTTTACTCGATTTGAAAAAGTGCTAAATGAGGTATTATCTAATGATAATGTTAGCGCAGTAGTTACTATGTGTACACCTTCTGCAACATTAGATTATAATGAATTAGCAAAAACAATAATAAAAACATCCAAAGATTCTGGAAAAACAATGTTGGCAGCCTTAATGGGATTAGCAGAAGGAATAGAAAATAAAAAAATCCTTTCAGAGGGAGGAATTCCTCATTTTATGTATGCAGAACCAGCAATAAGAACATTAGAAGCAATGTTTAGACACTCTAGATGGATTGAAAAAGAAGATACTCCTCCAAAAAAATTTGAGGCGGATAAGACAAAAGCAAGAAATGTTTTAGAGAATGTGATAAAATCTAATAGAATTAATTTGCTTGAAGAAGAAGGCTATGAAATATTAAAAGCATATGGATTTTCAACTCCAAAAAAATTTCTGGCTACAAATGAAGAAGAGTCGGCAAGAGCAGCCGAAGAAATAGGTTATCCAGTAGTTATGAAAATTGTTTCTCCGCAGATCATTCATAAATCTGATGCTGGAGGTGTTAAGATTGGAATTCAAAATCAACAAGAAGCTAGAAAAGCATTTAATGAAATATTATTAAATGTAAAAAAATACAAATCAGACGCAGAGATCAAAGGAGTTTTAGTTCAAGAAATGATAGGTTCTGCAAAAGAGACAATTTTAGGTGCTAAAAGAGATCCATTATTTGGGCCATTAATAATGTTTGGTTTGGGTGGAATATATGTAGAAGTTCTAAAAGATGTTATATTTAGAATAGCTCCAATAGATGAACAACAAGCAAAAGAAATGGTCGAATCTATAAAAACTATTAAGATATTAAAAGGAGCAAGAGGAGAAAAGGAATCAGATATAGATGGAATAGTAGAAAGTATTCAACGACTATCACAATTAGTTACTGATTTTCCAGAAATTGAAGAATTCGATATGAATCCATTACTTGTATTAGAAAAAGGTAATGGTGTAAGAGCAGTAGATGTTCGAATAGGATTAAAAAATCAGAAAGATAAAACGATATACTAAAAAAAAGTTGGAATAAAAATATTATTCTAGTTTTTTACCACATTGTTCACAATAAAGCGCATCTGATTCATTATGGTATTGGCATGAAATACATATTTTTTTATCTATAGGAGAAGAAGTATTAGATGAGGAGGGTATTTTCTTTTGTTCCCTACTCATTAAAACAATATCTCCAATTTTAGAAATATCAGACCAAGTAATTTCATTATATGATTCATCACCATTATTAGTTTCAGATGTTCTATCGCGATTATCAATTTTTAATGTAATTTGTATTGTACCATTAAGCGATTTTCTAAGTCCTATTTCTTGGACATTGCCTACTAGCATAGCTTCATGATCATAAACTGGCATTCCAATAATTGACTGAATAGGAAAATATTTTCCTTTAGTGATAGTTATATTACTAGATTTTGTATCTATACTCTCAGATTGTATTGAATCTGAAGTATTTTCTTCATAAGTCTTAGAGGGTAGTATAGATTTTTCAGATTCGCTTTTATTTTTAGATGATGAATCTGAAACTTTATTTACAGATTTAGCGACTTCCGATGACTTTGATTGAGATAAAGAATTAGTTTTACTAGGAGAGGGAGGAGCGGTTTCATTATTAAATTTACGATATTGAGAAATAACTGCATTACAAACTGAACATTTGTATTCACCTTTTTCAATTAAAACAACTCCTTCACCGACATCTTCATTTGGATTTTCATAATTTAAATCTGGGGAGGTTGGATAGTCTTTCTCACATTTATTGCAATAATATTTTAAAATTCTATCTTTTGGTAATCGTCCAATACCTGCTATAAATAATTCAGGCCCACCCAAATTGCCTTTTTTTTGTTCATTATCTGAAATTCTGGCAATAACATAGCCTCCAGAGCCACGTAGCTTTTTTTCTTTTAATTCTTCGTCTTCAGCCATCATTAAATATATCATCATAATAACGCAAAAACAGTCGTATTAGTGTTTGTATTATCTTATTATTTTAATATATTTTTAAAATAATTTTAATTACTTAATAATGTCGTCATAATATCATCATGAATTTTTATAAATTCACAAAGATTTAGATTAGATAAGATGAAAGATGATTTATTCAACTAGTGAAATTTAATGACAAGACTATTCGATGAACTGGGACTAAATAAAAAACTGTTACTAGCTATAAAAGAAAGTGGATATACCACACCCTTTCCCATTCAAGAAAAAGCAATTCCTATTATGTTAGAGGGAAACGATGTAATTGGACAAGCACATACTGGAACAGGAAAAACTGCAGCATATTCATTACCTATTTTAATGAAAATGAAAAACGCAAGAAATGTACAAGCTTTAGTATTAGTTCCTACAAGGGAATTATCAATTCAAGTAGCGAGGGAAATTAATAAACTTGCAAAATATACAGAAACAAAAATAGCTGCTATTTATGGAGGACAAAATATGAGAAATCAAATTATTAGACTCGAAAGAGGAATTGACATTATTGTTGCCACTCCTGGGAGATTAATTGATCATATAGGACAAAAAACAATATACTTGGATACAATAGATTTTGTAATATTAGATGAGGCTGATCGAATGTTAGATATGGGATTTATAGAAGATATTAATTATATATTATCCAAGGTAAAACATAAAAAACAATTATGTCTTTTTTCAGCAACAATATTTCCAGAGATAATAGAAATTAGTAAAAAATATATGAAAAACCCTATACATATTACAGTAAATCAAAATGATATTACATTAAAAACCATAGAACAAATGTATTTAATTACAAATGAAAAAGAAAAATACAATCATTTGTGTTATTTAATCAAACAGAGCAATAATAATCAGATGGTAATTTTTACTTCTACAAAACAGAAGGCTGAAGAACTAGCTATGAATTTAAGAAAAAAAGAACTGCTAAAAGTAACTGCATTACATGGAGATCTGTCTCAAAGACAAAGAAATTACGCAATGCATAAGTTTAGAAATGAGCAAGAGCAAATTCTAGTGGCTACAGATATTGCAGCAAGAGGAATAGATATCCCTTCCATAAAATACGTTATTAATTATGATACCCCTAGGGACCCTTTAACCTATTTTCATAGAATCGGTAGAACTGCAAGAGCAAATTCTGATGGCAAAGCAATATCTCTAGTTGCAATTGAAAAAATTTCAGATTTTGAAAAGATTTTGAGATATACTAAATATAAAGTTCGCCAATTAAATGAGGAAATTGGCATTCCAATACCTAAAATTCAAAAAGAGTTTAAAAAACACAATTATTTAAACAAAAATAAGCCCTTTAATAAGTGGTCAAAACATAATTATAAAAACCGTAAGAAAAAAAATTACATCTATAAAAAATCTTCAAATCGAAATTTCAGGAAGAATTGATTTCCAATTTTTGACACATAATAAGATTGTTATATAAACTTCAATTTTTCTTTTCCTTGTAATAATTGTTTAATAAATTATCGTTAATTTAAAATACTAAAGGGGAGAACTTCGGTAAATATATAATACCTGAATCACAACATATACTATTGTTATGCCATCTATTGACAATGAAGAATCTTTTGCCAAAATATCCAATTTAATAGGTGGAGAAGAATACCAGAAAGTTGCTCAAGCACTTTTAAATACACAAGATGCAACTGATGAAGAAATTGCTGGTGCAACAGGAATGAGAATCAATGTTATTAGAAAAGTATTATATGATATGTTTGGAAAAGCGTTAATTACTGGAATTAGAGTTAAAGATGAGAAAAAAGGTTGGTTTGTTTATCGTTGGCGTGCAAAAAGTGATCAAATTGACAATTTCATAGATAATCAGAAAAAAAAAATACTGGATAGATTGCAAAAAAGATTAGAATATGAAGAATCATCAGAATTTTATCATTGTGGAAATAATGAATGTCAAAGAATAAAATTTGATATAGCTATAGAGTCTTTTTTTAAATGCCCTACTTGTAAGGAGAACCTTGCTATGGTAGACAATAACTATACAAAAGAAGCACTGAGATATAAAATTGATCAAATACTATCTGAAATATCTACAGAAAAATAATAATTAGTATTTAGTTATTATAATAAAGCGTTATTTCATTATCATTTTTATTTTGAATAATTTTCGTCAGCTTTAATTTTATCCCTTGTGATATTGTAGAATATCCTCTTCCCTCAACAAGAGTAATAGCATTTCTTCCACCTAAAACTATTGGCGCAATAGTTATAATTAATTCATTTACAATTCCATCATGTAAACAAGACCAATTTAATTCTCCTCCTCCTTCGATAAGGATTTTTCTATAACCCATTTTGTATAGCATAGCGAAAAGTTTTTTTAAATTTACTAACTTCGATCCAACAATTATGACATGTGCTCCTAATTCCTTTATTTTTTCTATAGTATCTTTACTTGCCTGTTTTGTAACAACAATTATAGTTTTAATTGTAGCAGCAGTTTTTAGAATTTTAGAATTTAATGGTATTCTACCATAACTGTCTATAATAATACGAGTGGGGCAACTTCTATTATTTCCTATAAATCTAACAGTTAACATAGGATTGTCTATAAGAACTGTATTTATACCAACTACAATTGCATCAACTTTAGAGCGTAATTTATGAACGCGTATTATATCTTTCTTCGAAGAGATACGTGAGTTGCCAGTATAAGAAGAGAGTTTACCATCTAAAGTCATAGCAGAATTAATAATTACTTTTAAATCAGTAGGGAATTTCATTTATAAACCTGCCATTAATCATGATAGCTTTTATTGCCCCATAAGAAAGTCTATGAATAATAGAAGAATAGATATTATGAATTGGTTGTAAATCTATATGATACTTATCAATAAATAAAATATCAGCATATTTTCCAATTTCGATTGACCCAGAATTTAAATCAAATATTTCTCCTGGGTTCACAGTAATCATTTTTAATAATTCTTTTGGGTCAATGTAATTAGAATATTTAGATGAATGTGATTTAATTACTTTCCATAAATAATCTAGTTCTTGTAAAAGATCCGGAGAATTAATCATTATATTATCAGTACCTATCGATATCTTACATCCTAATTTTATCATAGTCACAATATCAGGAATTCCATTTCCAAGAATTCCGTTAGATCTTGGACATAAAACTATGCCTATGTTATTATGGAGGGCAAGAGTGAGATCTTCCAAAGTAGCATGTGTCATATGGATCAGGATATCTGGTTTAAGAAAATTAATAATCCTCTCTACTTCTGTTTTTCCTGTAAGTAATTTTGAAAATTTGATAGTACTTTTGGATTCAGCTGCATGGATAGCAATTATTTTTTTTCTATGATGTAAATCATTATTCTTTTTATTGAATTCCTTAACTTTATGTATATATTGTTTAAGAGCATCATCAGTATTTTCGTTTGCCCCGCTTAGTCCTAATCCATCACTTAATTCTAATACTCTTGAAAGAGACTCCAAAGACAGTTTTTGTAATTTATCTACTACTAATCTCTCTTCACTTTTTCCTTTAGTTTGTTTTTTAATTTCCAATATTTTTTTTAAATCAAAATATTGTTCTACTCTACCTAAAATTACTGATTTTATAGGCAGATCCCGTATAGAGTCTTTTAATAATTCAATTCCTTCTGGACCACCTTCACGAAAATCTACAAATGATATTGTACCTTTTATCATCATGGAAATAGCAGAAGTTCGTATAAAGTATTGTAGATGTTCTTTGGTACTTTTATTCAATATTTTCTTTTTAATTCCATAAACAGGATGAATCATTTCGTTAAAAGTTGAACTAAATGATATATCCTTTCCTATTGAATCTGCTATGTGAGTATGAGAATTTATAAAACCAGGTATAACAAGAAATCCTGTTCCATCATAAACTTTTGTATCATTAAATTTGCACTTATCAAAATATGTGTCTTCGCTTCCAGTTTCTGTTATTATTCCATTTTTATTAATGCATATAAATCCTTTATTTATGTAAACTAAGTCTTTTCCATATAATAAACTTATATTTCTAATAATACAAGTCATTTGATCTCATAGATAGGAATAATTTGTCCTTTTTTACGCAATTTTCTAATGGAATCGAGAGCCTCTGTGGCATTCTTGGCTGATTCTCTAGAGGTTCTTCCAAATCCTATGCCACAATTAAATTTAATATCCATTTCATCAGAGATACTATTTAATAAGTTAGAAATTTCATCTTTTTCTAATAGATCAGCAGCAATTATCATAAAGTTATCTCCTCCTAGAAAAAAAGTTAATGAATCTTTCTTGAGAAATTTATCCATAAGAAGAACATAAGATTTCATTACCTTAATAGTAGTTTCATAAGGAGATAGATGGTTTCCAAAACCTGATGAATCATTTATATCAATATGAAGTATTTTTACTTTTTTGTTATTTACAGAGGAAAATTCTGAAATATTGTTTATTTCACCATAAATTTGAAATTTTTTAACAAGAAATTTTTCATTTCTTCTTACCTGATAGGCTTGGATATTTGCATCTAATGGGGTCTTTCCAATTCCTATTGTAAAAGATATACACAAGTTTGGATGTTTAATAGAAATCTCTTTTCTAACTGAGACATGATCTTCTAATGATAATGTATTTGTAATTACAAAATATTCATCAAATCTATTGAAGAATACAAGACAATTATATTTGGAGAATAGATATTGCAAATCATGATAAATCTTGGCTTGGAGCATTTGTAATTTTGCTTCTCTGTCACTACCCAGGACCAATGTCCATGGTCCATAACCTTCTATTCTGATTATTGTTAGCTGGATATTCATTTTATAATAACAGTAGTTTTATTTTGACTAGATTGACTTTCATTTAATTTTTTTATTCTAGTTACCATATTTACAGCTGCATTTACTGCACGTATGGGAACTATTTTCGCTCTTTCCCATGCTTGTTCAATAGTCATGTTGGGTCCTGATATACCTAGTGCAACTGGTTTTTTATATTGTAATGATAAATCCGATATTAGTCTCGCTGTAGTTTCAGCAATTATTATATCGTGATTTGTATCGCCTTTTATAACTGCTCCTAAAGTAATCACAGCATCAATAGTATTATTTTGTAATAAATGACTTATTATTAGAGGCATATCAAACGTTCCAGGTACGTAACAAATATGACTAACATTCGAGTTTAACTTTGATGCATGAACTCTTGCTTCTTCTAACATTACATCAGTAATTTCATGATTAAATTCAGAAACAACTATTGCTAAGTGAACTTTGACGACCAATTGAAATTTAAATCACCGAATATGTCTTTAATTGATCAGCTTCTAATAAAGGAATGTCTTTTAATTTTGCATATTTATATGCTTCATCAATAGAAAGAGATCTAAAAGTATGAGAATCAAGCATTTCACATATTGCAACAGCCGGGGTTAGACCTGCAATCTTTGCCAAATAAACAGCAAGTTCTGTATGACCAAATCGTTCTTTTAATAGCCCTTTTGCAGCAATCAATAGGGAAACATGACCTGGAGTTCTAAAACACTTGATAAATTCTGATACTCCACCATTATCAATATTTTTGCAAACTGATGCAAGTTTGGAAATTGTTAACGCACGATCATAATCAGTAATTCCGGTGTAAGTATCTCTATGATTAACAGAAATTGAGAATGAAGGTTTATCTCCATATGGAGCACGACCATTTGTCATAGCGGTAAATAAAGGATGATCATTAGAAACACAGTTTAAAATATCATGTATGTATGATAATCCCAACTTTGTAGAAATATAACCATCTATAGCTAGGCACAATAGGCCCCCTGCGTCATTTCTTATAGTTGCTATATGATATGGTGTTATATTTTCTGCAGCAATTATCATATCAGTTTCATTTTCTCTACTGTCATCATCATGAATAAGAACAAATTTTCCTTGACTGAGTGCATCTATAGCAGCTTTTACAGTTGACAAACACAAATTATAAAAACAGCAGTTATTATATATTTTACTACAAAAGTTGTTATTACCAATTTTATGGTAAAAGTTTTGAAATATATCTGCCAATAATATCAAATTCGATATTAACTTTATCTCCAATTGATTTTATCCCTAAAGTAGTTTTTTTTAATGTATGAGGAATCAAAGATATGGATAATAAGTTATTATTGTCAATATCTACAACGGTTAAACTAATTCCATCAATTGTAATTGAACCCTTTCGTACTACATATCGGAAAGATTCTTTTAGTTCTCCCAAGATTTTGATAATAAGTTTTGTTTCTGTGGGAAAAACTATTTTGTCTTTGATAATACCTGTACAATCTATATGACCTTGAACAAAATGACCATCAAACCTGTCGGAAACTCTCAAACTTCTCTCAATATTAACCTTCTCCCCTTTCTTTATTGAATCTAGACATGTTTTTCTTACTGTTTCTCCAATTACTGAAAATTCGGCAATATTATTGTTTAATTTGGTTATGGTTAAACAAACTCCATTTACTGCTATACTTTGACCAATCTTTAAACCCTTACTTAAATTTCCGATATCTATAGAAAACTTAATTTCAGCAGGATACTTCGAATTACCTTTTTTTATCTCATTAATAGATTTTATTTCACACAGAGATTCTATTATACCAGTGAACATTATAGAATTTCATTTACTTATTGTAAATGAAGATAATATAAATACACAACTATTCAAAATTTAGAAAGAGGAAGATATTTTATATATATGTACTGTCTCTTTAGAGAGCAAGAGAGAGGGAAGAATCAAATCTCTAAATAAAACTAGAGGAGTTTAATGATGTATTATTACAAAAATGGTGAGTATTGAAATGCTCAGAGTTATTAATATCCGATGAGGCTAGTTACAGATCATATAATAATGAAGAATGAGGTTTAATTGAATTGAGAGATTGATATATGTCGAGAGCTAGAAAACATAATATAATAAAATTAACTCATATCTAAGACAATTATTGTATTATTTGACAATTTTAAGATTATTTTAATAAAATACAAAGGATCTTTGAAAAAAATAGTAGATCAGAATCGTGATTATTTTTCTAGTCTAGAATAAAAGTAAACAAGAAATCAAAAATTGATGACCTCTAGCCAAAATGATTAATTATAATATTTAAAATGAAAAAAAAATTCGAAGATAGAAAAAATTTTAATTTTACAAACATTTACAGAAATAATAAACAGTATGTGTATGTTTGTAGTTATCATAATAAATTAATATATAGAAATAGATGAAGGAGTAGAAAAGGATGAAGTAATAGTATTAGGGCATCTAGAAAGTAGTTTAAAAAAATTGAATCATATATTTAAGCTTTAATAAAATATCTTTAATAGTCAAGTAAGGCTTATAATAATAATAAAAATAACCAAATACAATGAATAAAATAATAACCAAACGTGGAAATCATGTTATTGAGAAATTAAATGAATTTGAATTTAAAATTAATATTGATAATTCTAAAAAAATGAATGTACCCGTTACGATTTATGCAGATGATAGCTTGATTTTAAAAATGAGTGAAGATAGAACATTAGATCAAGCTGTCAATGTTTCAACACTTCCTGGTGTAAGAAAACATGTAGTTGTATTGCCAGATGGTCATGAAGGATATGGTTTTCCAGTTGGAGGAGTAGCAGCTACTGACATGGAAGAAGGAGTTATTAGTCCAGGAGGTGTAGGATATGATATTAACTGTGGAGTAAGACTCCTTAGATCAAATCTTCACGTAAATCAAGTTAAACCTCATTTAAAAGATTTAGTAAATGAATTATTTAATTCAATACCATCAGGGGTAGGTAGCGAGGGAGCTATTAAACTCACAAGATCAGAATTAGATGAATTATTAATCGAAGGAGTTGACTGGGCTATTAAACATGGTTATGGGTATAAACAAGATTCCGAAGTATGCGAAGAGAAAGGTAGAATGATAGGAGCTAATCCAGAAAGTGTTTCTGATACTGCCAGAAAAAGAGGAGCTCCTCAATTAGGAAGCTTAGGCTCAGGAAATCATTTTCTGGAAATTCAACAAATCCAAGAAATTTTTGATGATGATGCAGCAAAGGTGATGGGGTTAGAAAAAGGTCAAATCACAGTACTAATACACTGCGGATCACGAGGATTTGGTCATCAAGTATGTAGTGATTATTTACGTTATTCAGAAAAATCTTTGAAAAAATATAATATTGAATTAATTGATAGAGAACTAGCATGTGTTCCAAATAATTCAATTGAAGGAGAAAATTATAGAAAAGCGATGTATTCAGCTTTGAATTTTGCATGGTCAAATAGGCAAATAATTACCCATTTTACTAGAAAAACATTCGAAAAAATATTTTCGAGTTCAGAAACAGGATTAAATATGAAATTGGTTTATGATGTAGCACATAATATAGCCAAAGTAGAACGTCATAAGGTTGATGGAGAAGGAATGAGAGACTTAGTAATTCATAGAAAAGGTGCTACCAGGGCTTTTCCGGCAGGTATGGAACAGGTCCCAGAGAAATATCGACAAATAGGTCAACCTGTAATTATACCAGGTTCGATGGGAACAGCAAGTTGGATATTAGTCGGAAATAAAAAATCTCTTGACTTAAGTTTTGGATCAACTGCACATGGAGCGGGAAGAACTATGTCAAGAGGTGCTGCTAAAAGAAGTTATACACTTGAAAAAGTAAAAGCTGAACTTGATTCAAAGGGAATCTATATAAAAGCATTAACAAAAAATGGAATAGTAGAGGAAACACCTTTAGCTTATAAAGATGTAGACTCAGTAGTGAATGTATCAGATAAATTGGGAATTGCAACTAAAGTAGCAAAGTTAGTTCCGATAGGAGTGATTAAAGGTTAAATGGAAGAAGATCCAGATATTGAAATTCTTAAAGCTAAGAAAATGCAAGAAATAATGCAACGTATGATGAAACAGAAAAAAGAAAATATAGAAAAAGATATTAAAAAACGTGAGCCTTCCGAAAGGGAAATCTTACTATCATATTTGTATGATAGAGGAGATGAAGTATTAAAATTAGCAGAATCTCAATTTCCATCAGAAACTAGAGCAATAATAAATAGAATAGTAGAACTTATTAATAGTGGAGAAATAAACCGAAAAATTTCTGGAGGAGAATTACTATCGTTATTTCGAACAATAGGGATTAATGTTAAAATAAATACTACTATCAAAATTGAAGAACATGGAAAATATATGTCATTTGCAGAGAAACTTAAGCAGAATAAAGAGATTGACGATGAATAAAATAAAAGATAATGTCAATAAATAAATGCATTTCATCAAATACTTAATTTTTTTAATTTATTTTTATATCATTCAAAAATGATAGTAATATCAGTTAATATAGTAATATCAGTTAATTTATTATTATTGTAACTGTATATCTCTTAATATTACGTTTCATGATTTGTAAAGCTTGAGTGTTTTCTACTTAAAAGAAAAATTAAAAAATATTGTAATGTTATACTCTTCTTCCCCTTCTAC
>DASUCH010000006.1:0-13408 GCA_035762785.1 Nitrososphaeraceae archaeon
AATATGCAATAATATAATTAAAATAGTATTTATTTATGCCTTTGCATAGAAGCCTGAACGTCGTTCATATATTTGTCCATTTTGCATAGCTTTATTTAAAAAGTTTTTGGCATCATCTTCTGAAAACCTTCCTGTTTGAATAAGTTCATTTATAAAATTTTTTTCTTCTACATCATTTTTATCTTGTCCAGATAAACCATTAAAAACTTCCATGAATAGCTTTAATTTTGATATTTCACTTTGAGGTTTACCATGTAAAACTCCAAGATCTACTCTTCCAGTATTAACATCTACTCCAGCCGTTTCTAGCATAGTTTGAATTAGATATATTGCACGTTCGGCATCTTCCGAATCTACATAATCTTTTAATAATAATTTTGAACGAGCAGTTGCTAATCTTACTAATCCTTCAAGTTGCCTAGGTGTAACAGTAATCATACCCTCTGATTCTACATTTCTCATTTTCATATAGTAATCTCTTATCTTATCTATAGCCTCAACAGTTAATTTAGGTTCCATAGTTTTTGAATAAGCGAGATATTTACTAAATAGATCAATATCAATAAGATATTGTCCAGTCCTTTCCGATTCTCTATGTAATTCTAATATGTGACTAGCAATACGATGATCTTTTTCCTTTTCTGGTATATCTCTAATTACATAAATAATATCAAATCTTGTTAATAATGGTATTGGTAAGTTAACATTTTCTGTGATATTTTTAAAGGGATCATATTTACCATACAATGGATTTGCAGCCGATAATATAGAAGTTCTTGCATTTAATGTAGCAACTATTCCTCCTTTTGCCACAGAACAGGTTTGCTGCTCCATAACTTCATGTAAAGCTGAACGATCTTCTGGTTTTATTTTGTCAAACTCATCTATACAAACTAAACCTTGGTCTCCTAGTACTACTGCCCCTGCTTCCAACATCATAATACCGGATTTATCTCTTATTACAGCGGCAGTCAAACCTGCAGCAGTAGAACCTCTTCCTGATGTATATAATCCTCTTGGAGCAATTTTGGCAGCAAATTTTAACATTTCTGATTTTGCTGTGCCTGGGTCACCTACTAAAAGAACATTAATATCTCCTCTTCTAGCAGATCCATCTTCTAATCTTTTTGTTACTGATCCTACTATTAATAATAAAATTACTTCTTTAATTACTTCATGTCCATATACATGAGGAGCATATGACGAAATTAAAATATCGTATGCATCTTTTTTACGTGCTAATGCAAAAATATGTTTCTCATCTTCGTTACTGATTTCCAAACGTTCTATTGTCCTACTATTTTTATCTGCAGTCCTTCCACCAAGGTATTCGATATTATTTCCTTCCATTCGTAATCTAAAAAGACTTGTTTTGATTTGTTGTGATAATTGTTCTTGTTCTATTCTTACAATTCCAGTTAATAAGATTCTGTCTCCTGGTCTACATTGATCTACAAGATCTCCTATAATAGTTACTTCTAAATAATGTGGCAAGTGACCAGCAGGAAGATCTTCTGGAAGTTCTTGTAACCTTACCATTTGAAAATCAATGAAAATACTGGTATCCGGATCCATTTCTAGCTCTTTTTCAGAACATTTACCACATCTTAGTGGTTTTTTCAATACTAATCCTCGCAATTGGGCTTCTGTTATTTCACCACAATTAAGACATCTATAACCAATTTTTTTTGCTAATGGTTTTACTTCAGATGATCTAACAACCATTCCCGAAACTCCAACAAGTTTATTAATCACTTCTGCATTTATTTCACGTAAACTTTTTTGTACTGTATAATTGCCTATTCTGACCTTTATGTTATTTTGAGTCTCATTAGCATAATCTGGATGTATTTCATAGAGAATATTAAATATTGCTCTATTGAATGCATCAAACATTTCATCAGGTTCGTTAGTAATTAGTTTTGCCAAGTCTGGCTTAAAAGTATCAAAATCGATGTAGTCAACAACAAGTGAGGTAGAATTGGCCGCCATCAAGTTATTAATCCTATCAAAATATTTGTAATTTCCCGTTCGATCTTTGAAACCACGTAAGAATTCCTCTAAATCATTAACCAATGCAGATTCAGTTTTTTGAAGTTCACTCATGATCTATTTACAGCCCTTTGTTTAAATTCTGAAGAAGAGTTATGGATAAAATTGTAAAGTTCTTTCTCTTCAGCTGACAGTTTCTTTTCCAAGTCAACAGATAAAGTAGATGCAGCTGCTAATTTAACAATTTTTTCTATTCGAGAAGTTACAAATGAATTTAGAGAAACCACAATAGATTCTTTTTCTTTATCTTTTAATCTTTTGATAAAATCGTTAGCACGAATGTAAAAATCTAGGTCAATACCTGAAAGATCATGAGGTTTTGATATTCTTTCTCGATTTAAAGATCTTGAAATATAAATTAGAATATCCGTGTCTTGAATTTCTAGGGAATTATTTTCCTCTAAAATTTGTGCTAACCATCTAGGAATTGAACCTATTTCTCCTTCTTTTGCTTCAAGATCAAGTCCATCAATATTAATAGAGAAATTTCTTTTAAAGGCGATTCGTGTTTCTTCCATTAAGTATTTAATAGAATAAAATTTTTGAATAAAATCTATTTGTTTTTTAAAATGATCGTAACGATCAACATTATCATTATTATGATCTATCATGACTTGGTCCAATCTATTATATGATGTTATTTCATTCAAGACTAATAATTCTTATTAACAAAATAAATTTGAGTAATTAGTATAATAAATTATCTTACTGCCATATTACTATAGAATAAGAGAAAAGAAGATATTAACTAACTACAGAAGTTAGGTACTCAAATCATATGTCGTCAAACACTATAAATACAAAACTTTCAAGTTTAATGTGGGTAGAGAAATATCGTCCTAAAAGAATTGAACAGATAGTTAACCAGAAAGATATTATAACTTCACTTGAAAATTTAATAAAAAAACCTGATGAAATTCCACATCTATTATTTACTGGACCAGCAGGTGTGGGTAAGACTACTACAGCATTATGTGTAGCCATGGAGTTATTAGGAGAGGGATGGAAAAGAGATACTCTTGAACTCAATGCTTCTGATGAAAGAGGAATAAAGATGGTACGTGAAAGAGTAAAAGAATTTGCAGCTGTAATTAAACTTCCAAGTGGAACCAATGAAAAAGGAGAATATTTTAGTAAAGATGAGAAACCTTATAGAATAATAATACTTGATGAAGCAGATGAAATGACATCAGAAGCACAAACTGCTTTAAGAAGAATAATTGAAGATAGTTCTAAGACTACTCGCTTTATTATTATATGTAATTATCTTTCTCAGATTATAGAGCCCATCCAAAGTAGATGTGCAATATTTCGCTTCACAAGACTTGAAGAGAAAGATGTATTAGAATATTTAAGAATGATTTGTAATCAAGAAAAGGTAGATTTTCAGGAAGAAGCATTATCAAAAATTTACAGATATACCGAAGGGGATTTGAGACATTCAATAAATATTCTTCAAACAGCTTCAGGATATGGACAAGTTTCAATTAAAAATGTAACATCTGCAATTGGACTTTCTGGTAAAGCAAAAGTAGGAGAAATAATACGATTATCACTATTAGGTAAATTTAATGATGCACGTATAAGACTTTTAGAATTATTATATGCTTATGGATTATCTGATACCGACTTTTTCAAATATGCTTATCAAGAAATTAAAGATTTGGATATAAAGAATATTGATGAAGTTATGTCAATAATGGCAGAATATGATTATAGGCTTTCGGTTGGGGCACATTCCGAGATTCAATTAACTGCATTTCTTGCACAATTATGTAAAATTGGATCTAATATTAAACAAAAAAAATGACCCAAACTTAGAAAAGGAATTCTATCATTTTTCTGTAAATAAAAAAAGGATTTTATTGATAATGGAATTTAAAACAAAAAAAGATAAAATAATTTCATCTTCCATTGCAGTATGCATTGTTAGTGGTGGAATTGATTCTGTATGTACCGCAGCTTATTTGAAGAAGCAAAATTTTGATCTATACATAATTACTTTTAGATATGGTCAAAGAGCAAATTTAGAGATTGAATATGCAAAGAAATTTGCTAAATATTTAGATTCAAAACAACACAAAATAATAGATATATCATTTATGAAAGATATTTACGGCGAAACTAATATTCTTACAGATGACAAACAAAAAATTCCTAAAAATTTTAGATACAGTATAATAGCTCCTATAAGAAATGCAATTTTCATTACTATAGCTACAGCTTGGGCAATGAATATAGGAGCAGAAATAATTGCCTATGGAGCACACACAGGAGATAATAATTATCCTGATTGTAGACCAAAATTTACAAAATCAATAAGTAAAACTTTGAATCTTGGAGATATTGATGGAATAAGTTCAGGTTTGAGAAAAAAGATTGGTATATGGTCACCAGCTATAGATAGATTAGATAAATCAAAAATAATAAAAATAGGTTATGAGATCTTGGGACATAAAATTTTTGAAACATGGAGTTGCTATTCAAATGGTATAGATACAAAAGATGGTAAAAAAATACATTGTGGAATTTGTGAATCGTGTATAAATAGAAGAAGAGCTTTTAGAAAGATTAGCATAGATGACCAAACAGAATATGCCAATAAGTGAAAAGAAAATACAATTAAGTGAAATATTTACAAGTATAGAAGGAGAAGGAATGTTATTTGGAACTAAGACAATGTTTGTTAGAATGGCAGGATGTCATTTAAAGTGTTATTGGTGTGATACTGGTTATGCTTTGGCGATGAATAGTGGAAATACCTATCCAATCAATGAAGTAAAAAAAATGATAAAAGATCATTTGCAAAATAATACATATAAAATTAATTTTACTGGTGGAGAACCGTTAATTCAATATGAGGCAGTAAAGGATTTAGCAAAATTCATTAAGGAAGAATTAGGTTTAAGAACATATATTGAATCTTCTTGTTATGATGTTGAGAGATTCAATAAAATTATTTCTTATATTGATATATGCAAGATAGAATTTAAAACAAAGGACTCACATGCTGTTGATATTAAACATTATAGATATCTATTAAATAATGAAATAGAATGTCTAAAAACTGCAATAGACAATAAAAAAATCACTTTTATAAAAATTGTAGTATCTAATTCCACATCTATTAAAGAATTTAGAGAATTGATAGAAGTTATTTTTAATACTATAAAATGTGATGACTTAGCAGGATTTATAATACAGCCAACTTCTACGATAAATGAACCAACTGTGAATAAATTATTACAGTTTTATGACCTTGTTTATCCAATATATAACGAAGTTCGTATAATTCCTCAGTTACACAAGATAATAGGAGCAAGATAACTAAAGATGACAAATAGTAGAGTACAAAAAACTGGAACAATAAATAAAAATAAAATTGAGAAATTAATTAGACAGCTTTTGGTCGAATTAGGAGAGAATCCTAATAGAGAAGGATTGATAGGAACACCAAAACGTATTACTGAAATGTACGAAGAAATTTTCTCTGGATATAAAATGAATTCAGAATTAGATGTTAGTTTTAGTGAGGAAACTAATGCAATAATAGCTAGAGATATACAATTTTATAGCATGTGTGAACACCATATGCTTCCTTTCTATGGAAGGATTCATATTGCTTATGTTCCAAATGGCAAAGTATTTGGATTATCAAAATTAGTTAGATTAGTTGAGAAATACTCAAGAAGAATGCAAATTCAGGAACGATTAACAACGGAAATAGCAAATGAAATATCGAAAAGAGGAGTTAGTGGAGTAATTGTTATAGCTGAAGGTGAACATCTTTGTATGAAGATGAGAGGAGTTAGAAATAATAATTCAATAATGACTATAGCATATAGAGGAGTATTTGAAGAGAAAGGAATAAGAGAAAATATTCTTAATTTAATTTATACCAGACAAAATAATATAATTAATTTATAAAAATAATAAATTACTTAAAATATTAATTACATTAAAATAAAAAGTTGTTTTTTATTTAAATTTTATTTAAATTTACATAATATTTTTATAATGAAAGGCTTATAATGAAGTAAATTTTCTATAGGTAAGAAGAATGGCTGAAGCGAACTTTAGGGTCCAGTCTCATAAATTTACTCAAGACAATATTCAAGTTACACTAGTTTGTTCAAAATGTGATGAGATATTTTCCAAGGAATTTTTATTGGATCTGGAAGGACAAACCATAGAATTTAAATGTCCTGTTTGTGGAGTTTCAGGTGAAGCTGATTTACCTTATAAAACAGCAGAAGAAAGAGAAGAATTTGATGATGATTTAGATGAAGTAGAAGAAGATACATTTGACGAATTTGAGGAAGATTATTAAATGATCCAATAAATGCAATATTTATTACATATGTTATTTTTCAATTTAATTATTAAGATATGCAAATCTGTCAAAAATGTAAAAATGTCAGATTCTATTTGTTAAATTTTAATTTCTCAATCAATTTGTAATGAGTGTTATTTATTAATAAAAGATAAAGAATTTATGGAAAATAGAAGTAGCTAATGAAAAACTAAGTTTAATTTTTTTACTGTTATTATGTATTAAATTTTAGAATCTCGCACCACATTTTGTGCAGAATTTGGAATCAGTTCTAAGTTTATTACCACATTCAATACAAAATTTTGATTCTGGTTTTGTAGAATATTCAATATTTTTAGAAAATGATGATTCTGGTTTGTTAAACATATCAGTTATTGCTCCTGTGGGTTTGAAAGTTTCATCAACATCAGGTAAAAGATCCGAAAAATTGATAGGTTTAGATGTCTGATCTGATTGGCTTTGCTCTTCATTTTCTTTGTCTCTTGTTTGTAGATAAAGTATAATTCGAGGTACTTCCTCACCGTTATTTTCAACAATTTCCGCTAACCATACTGCAAATTTTTTAAGTGTCATTTCAGGGGTAGAAAAAGTCAAAGTATGAGTAGACATGTATTCTTCTGCTGCTGACTTGCCATCAAATACTTTCATCATGAATAAAAGGTTATAACTAGTTTTTAATTATTGCGAATTACCACATTTGCTACAAAATTTTGCTTTTGTTGGAATTAAGACTCCACAAACTATACAATTTTTAAATGTTTTATTATCTTTTAATGAATCTCCTTGAGATGTAGTTATATCTTGAGATGGTTTTTCTATTTCTATATCAACTGGTTTAAGAGTTGGTTCTTCTATTGATGGTGAAGAATATTGTTGTTGAATACCACTACCAACTGAACCTCCTCTTCCTCCACCACCACCACCACCAACAAATCCGCCAATCCCAAAACCTACAGAAGAGCTCGTATTCGAGTTAGGGTCTGCAATACCGCCAGTAGGATTCTTAAGTAACTTTCCTTTATCAATTGCGGATTTTATTTCTAATATGACCTTGATGGCTAGAAAATTCATTGCAGAACTCGCAATTAGATATTTTCCAATGCTTGAGAAATATTCTTTCTCATTCATTTTACCTTGTTTATAACGTTGTGTAGAATCAATAAGCGTTTCATACGCAGTTTGAGTATCAATAATTAATTGTTTTAATTTTTCAGTCAATCCACCTAGCGTATCAACCCCAAAAGAGGACATTATATAAAATACTGTTAGTTTGGGTTTAATAAAGTTTGGAAAAGATATATTGAAAAATAATAATATATCAAGCAAAAATAAGTTCAAAATAAATTTCAGTGTTGTCAATATTTCAATATTCGTTAATATTGAAAGATAAAACATAATGTAGAAGATTTTCCTTTTTTAATTAACGATATCCCTTTTTTCTAGAATAATAAGAGCTTTTTTCAATAAACATCAATCTATTTGTTGTTCTTATTTTTGATCGGGTTATTGTATTTTTAAATGGTTACAAATGGGGAATTTTATTATCAGATATACAATTATAATTGTTGAGTAAAGGAATTGATAAAAGAAAAGAAATAATTTTTAAATGTCAGTCATGACAAAGTATATTTGATTAAATTATGAATGTTGACTCTAAAAGAACCAAACCGCTAACTTTCCGAATAGAGACCAAAGTATTAGAAAAAATTAGGGAAGAAGGAGGAAATAATCAAATAAGTGTCAGTAATTTTATTAATAAAATTTTAAAAAGATATGTAGAATGGGATTCATATGAGCCCAAAGTAGGCATGATACCCATTCCAAAGTTACTGGTTGAGAAGCTTTTTGAAAAAAGAAGTAAACAAGAAATTATTGATTTAGCTATTAATGTAGGAAAAAATGAATTAGAAGACATATTATTGTTTATGAACAAAAAAATAGATTGGATTTTATTTTTGAATTGGTTCGAGACTAGACTACAAGATTCTTCTATTGAAATTGTGCATACAATAGAAGAAAATAAACACACATTTATAATGAAGCACGGAATGGGGGAAAATTGGTCTCTTTATCATAAAACTATTTTTGAGTTAATATCCAAGGAGAATTCTAAAAATCCTGTAGAAATAAAATATAATAGTAGAATCATCTCAATTGAATTTTGTGAATAATTAGAATTTTAATAGAAATTGTTTATGACATCAATAAAGACAAAAATTTATCTTTAAAATCGAAATATTACAAACATGGCTGAACATAATGCTCAACAAGATAAAAGGAAGACAAGTACTTTTACATTAAGAATAGATGAAGATATTATAAAATCATTACAAAATGAATCACAACTTCAAGATATAAGTCTAAATACTTTGATTAATAAAATTTTAAAAAGATATGTAGAATGGGATTCATATGAGCCCAAAGTAGGCATGATACCTATGGCTAAACCAGTTATAACAACTCTGTTTAATATGATGAGTGAGGAAGAAATATCAGATTTAGTTTTAAATTTTGGCAAAAATGTAGTCCAGGATATAGCTTATTTTATGAAAATGAAGTCAGATCCAAATTCATTTTTAACATGGTTTGAGATTAGGATGAGAAGGTCTTTTGTAGAATTTAATCACCTTCAAGAAGATGACAATAATATATATGTCTTAAAACATGATTTGGGATATAATTGGTCTTTATACCACAAGAAAATCTTAGAAAAAATTTTTAATGAAGTTTTTAATAAACCTGTTAAAATAGCAATATCTAATTTTATGCTTACAATTCAATTTGAAAGATAAATTTCAATAAATATCTTTAAGTTATCCATTAGAAAATTTATTTCTCCTCCAAAATTTCTAAAATTTAATAACTATTACTTTTATATTACCATTATTTTTATTATATTCATTTGACATAAAATAAAATTAATAAGTTCTTAATTGTTATCTTTAAAATGAAATCATCATTTTAATATGAAGGGGGGTTTTAAAAAAATGTGAAAAGTCTATATTGTCTAAATTTATAAATAGGATAAGACCATCGTCTTGGTTAGTCTAAATTATTGGATCTCCAACTTTGACATAGATAGAACAGTGAAAAGTATGTTTCTAAAAGCTGGAATCTATATTATAATTAATTTTCTTCAACTATATAATACCATATTATCTAAACAAATTAAGATTCAAGAATAACTTAATCCATTATTACATAATCCAGAACTAATAGTATAACATATACAGTTATCATGTAATCTAACATTTTGAAATGTAATAGGATATTCATTCCTATAACCATCTTTATTGGGGATTAATACATTATGAGGGAAAAATGTAATTGACTCTGAATCATTTTTATCTATTAAACCGAACATAAGTTGAGAAATCTCTGTTTGATACCTTATCGGATAACTAAAATAGCCAGTCTTATTCCACCATTCAATTCCTGTAAATTGATTTAAGATTTGATAATCAAAATTTGTACCTTTAATATTAAGATTAAATGTTTCTGATTTATTTATTGTTTGATCTGTTAATATAAAATTTATTTGGTAATTTTTTTGGTCTAGATGAATTATACGTTGATAAGTATGATAAATTATAGGTAGGATATTCTTAAATCTATATCTATTTTTACCCAAAAAAATTGCCTCAAAATAGTTTTGATTATCAAACTGACATATAAGATTTAATTCGGCTGAAAAATTTTGACTATTAAATAGTTCTAGCAAATATAGCATCCAAGATTTATTTGGTATTTGATTTCCTAAATCTTTTTCTAGTTTTATTATATCAGATATAGCTACAACATTTATTGGAAAATATAATTTACCATTATTAATCACTCTACAAAATGATCCTACCCAATAATGCAATAATATTATACTTGGACTATAATTAATTAATATATCTTTGTAAGATTTTAAATATGTATATAATTAATATGAAATACAAATTATAATAGGATTATAACATTATAGATAAAAAATGATGAAAATATGTTAATGTGGGAAAGCAAAAATAAAACTAATCAATCTCTTCAATATCATTACTGAAAAAATAACATGTTGTATATTCTGAATTTCTATTTTCAAATCTATATATCCGGCAATCTGAAATTTCATAAGATTTTGAATTCTGAACATTCAACAATAATTGATATTGAGGAATTTCAGAAATAGATTCATTTATTTTTCTTGTTATTTCTATAAGGATCGGATCGGATGATGAGGTAAGAAAATGTCCTTCGTATCTGGCAGTTTTACCAGGAAAAAAGAAAAAATCTTGAACATTCAAAATCCTATTTACCATAAAAAAATTAAGTAATCTTACTTATTTAAATCATAACAAAAAAATCCATCATTTATTTAAAGTATAATTTCTATACCGATCTCTAACTATTAGATAAATTATTTGATTCTGTTGGTTCATCAGGTGTTTAAAACCTATGCAGAACCATCTTCCAACAAAATGATTAATAAAGCATAATTTTTCCATTTAGTAACCAAACATCCAAATTTATACTGATGTTTTCATTGTTAGTATAATCTTAATTAATTTATAAATATATATTTATCCTATTAATTTTTTTACATTAATTTATTTAATAACTTTATTATTCATTTTAATATAGAGAGAAAATAGAGAAGAATTAATTATTTTACTATTCATTTTCTATATAATAAATTTTTTAAAAGTATTAATAAATCTAAACTTAAATTTGTCTATTAATTACAAAATGAATTTTCGGTTTAATTTTAGAAGGAGCTTTTTAGTAATGATTGCTGTATGTGGGATCTTTTTAGTTATTCCTCTCTTCGAAAATTCATATGCAGAAGATAATTTTGAGAAGCAATTCCTTTTTAATTATTTTTATAATAATCAAAATATAATTCCTAATCAATATATTATATATCTTCAAGATAATAAAGAAGGAAGTAATTCAATAGATCCAGTTGAATTTTATAATTCTGAATTGAAAGATACAGGAACTGAATTATTATACGTCTACTATAATGTAGTAAAAGGATTAGCAATAAAGATTCCTAACGAAAAAATTTTAGAACAATTGAAAAATAATCCATTGGTAGCATATATTGGAAATGATAGGAAAATATCAGCTTTTATAGATACACATACAGAAACTCAAATTATACCCGAAAGTGTAGATAGAGTAGATGGTGAAAGTTTAAACAATATTAACCCGAATTTTGTTGATGCAGATATAGCGATTTTAGACACTGGAATAGATTTAGATCATGCTGATCTAAATGTATTTCATGAAAGATCATTTATTCCAGGAACAATTAATGCGGATGATGACCACGGTCACGGTACGCATCTCGCAGGAGTTGCAGCTGCTAAAGATAATTCTTTTGGCATTGTTGGTATTGCTCCTGGAGCTAGATTATGGGCTATTAAAGTACTTGAAAGCTCAGGAATGGGAGAAATTTCTACTCTAATAAAAGGACTTGACTACATAAATCAAAATCAAAATCAAGTTGACGTTGCAGTTTTAAGTTTAGGTTGTGAGTGTAAATCAGGTGCATTAGATATTGCAATACATAATTCAATAAAAGCGGGTATTACCATTATAGTTGCTGCAGGTAATGAAGGAAAAGATGCAGGAACTTTTACACCAGCGAATAATCCGGAAGTAATAACAGTATCTGCAATAGCCGATACTGATGGAAAATGTGGAGGTAATGGACCATCAACTCCCTATGGTGCTGATGACATGCTGGCAAGTTTTAGTAATTATGGTGATGTCGTAGATATATCAGCCCCTGGTGTAGATATATATTCTACTTTTAAATCTAATTCATATACAAAATTAACTGGTACAAGTATGGCCGCTCCTCATGTTGCTGGAGCAGCAGCACTGTACATAAGTTTACATCCAGAAGCATCTCCAAATGATGTCAAAAATTATCTTACAACTTCAGGCACAGATCTTTTGGATTTGTGTAACGGTAATGGTCACGGTTATTTTGCTGGAGATAAAGATAATTTTCATGAACCTCTGTTATATATAGGCACAAATAAAATTAATTGATTTAATCTTTTAAAGCATTATTAAACTGGAGGAAGAGATTCGGGGCATACCTGGATACATACCTTTTCACTTGGACACTTGGGCATTACACATGTTTCTGAAGAAGAGTTTTTGGGTTCTGTTTTATTGATCATAGTTATACTAGTTTCATTAAAAGATGTATGATTATTATTTACTTCAGCTGTAATATCCCAGGAAGTGATTACCATTATACTAATAATAAATAAAATTATAATAATATAACCTAAAGGCACATGCATACAATAAAACATGTTATATTTAAAAATATATTTACCCTTATTATAATTATAAAATTTTTCATAACATTTGAAATTTGTTCAATTCAATATACAATACAGTAAAGTTAAATCAAGATAGAAATTCTGAATTGTTATTTATATAAATCATTTATAACGTGATATAATACATCATATCAAACCATTCTCACTTTACATATTCAACAAACAACAATCAAAATATGTAATCAGTACAATCATTGAATCACATTCTAATGTAGTTAGATTTCATTATATTTCTCATCTAAAAGTCAATTAATATTACAGTCTTGCAACCCATTTACTTATTACAATATAAAAACAGGAGGTCAGTTATAGAATATTTATAGCTATGGTTAAATACTATTACATTGAAAAAAATAATTTTTTATTCTAACTATATATATGAAAAGACACATATACATTGAATACTCACAGAATCAATATACCATATACACTAAAATACTCTATCAATAAGTAAAACTACGAAAAAATATATTAATTTATCTATTGGTACAGACTTCTAAAACAAATAACCTTTAGCATCAAGTCGAATTATGACAATAGAATATACGAGATTGATTAAATTAATATTACACCTCATTAATTAAACAATAAATGTTAAACAAAATTTCTGTTATTTTATATTTATTATCTTTTATATTATTAACATTACTGTTTTCTAATCACAATAATACTGGTT
>DASUCH010000007.1:0-23427 GCA_035762785.1 Nitrososphaeraceae archaeon
GTAACCATAATCAAATAAACGGTAATAGTTTAATGTATAATATAGTCGATATAAATGATGCTAATGCATTAGCATTAAATTTGAATAATAATCAATATCATCAAAACAAATGTATGGTATCGGAATCAGAAGAACTATGTTACAGTATAATTAAGAATAAATAATCGGATATTTAATTTTTAAGAATAAATATATTGAAATATCATCAATGCAATGTAACAGGAATGGTAACAAAATTTTAATTTTATTAGTACTTATAGATAACATTTAAGTTCTAGTATATTGTCTTTATATTCAGATCATACACAGAAATAGATCATACAAAATATATTGACTCTATTATTCTTAAGGAAAAATTTTTTTATTAATCGATAATGTTGTCCCGAAAGTCTAAATCTTAACAAAGACCCTCTTTATGATATGATAACATTTAAAAAAAACTTTTTTGTTAAATAGTGATTATTAATGTGAAAGTTGTAACCAGTGTTATTCCATAAATTGCATGACCTACCAAACTTACTATAGCTGGACCTTTGCCTAACGGATGATTCCATGGATTTATTCCAGTAATTGGTTTGTGAATTGGAACAAGAGTAAGGATCCAAAGAAAAAAGCCATACAATAATCCTAAAGGTAATAAAGGAATTACTTTTAGAGTAGGCATCAATATAAAAGCCAGTAATAGTCCAATTCCACCCAGGCTTCCATTTAGGAAATGTAAAAAAAATATACCCCAAAAGTGAAGATTATTTGTTGCAAGTCTAAAAAACTTGCATGTTAGAATCTGATTTTCATGCCATTCTAGGATACCTGTCAATCCCCACCTTTTCCAAAATGGAATTTCCAATATTGTCATAACTCCAGTCGAAACAAAACCAGCAAATAAACTCAACAAAATAGTATAAAAGTCGATTTGCAAATTTAAGTTTCACATCCAGAATTAATTTTTATTGTAAAATTAATTACAACACATATACACATTTGCTCTATCTGCTTTAAATATAATATATTAAATTTTTTCAGAAATAAGTGGTTGTCTTGCCTCATATATGAATAATAATTAAAAAAAGGTTGCTCACATCTATAGGAAAACGAACTACATATACAAATAGAGAAAAGTTGGATTTCACCTATCCATGAAACTTGAATATCTTAATTAGACTAAATGGTTTTGGGATTAAAAATAATAAATAATTATTATTTTCTCAAGGAGAGGGATCGATTTTTTGTTCAGCTGATCTTTTATTTTGGTCCCCTTTATTATCATGTGCATGATATTTGTGATCCTCAAGTTCATTAATACTACGAGCTGTCAAGCCACAAATATTACACGTAGTAGTATGGTTCTCATTAATAGTCTCTCCTAAAACTCCATTTTTATTATTAATATCAACAGATTTTTTATCTTTATTATTAGCATTATCTTGTTTATCAATACTTTGTATATGACCGCAACTCAAATAATACTCATCAAAATTAATTCCATTCTGTACATCAGTCACACCTACTTCTCTATTACAAGTATTACAAATGATCCTAGAATCAGTGGAAGGCACATAAGGTAAAAGACATTTCTTTAATATAAAGATATTCTCAATGATAGATTTATGGATTACTACTATTTTATAATTAATAAATTTTTTATATTTATAACCTTTTTTTAAACTTTATTAATCTTTTAAAATAAATTAATATGGCGAATTACAGAAGACACAGAATAAAGTCTTCTTATTTTACACAATCTAAATATAATCTCGAAATAACTTCAGTAGGAGTTTGTAGGTGGCAAATAGTCAGATATTGGGGAACCATGATGATGTACTAATAAGAATCTTTCCTGATTACTATCATACTCAAAAATGTTAGTTGCAACTACTCCATTAAAAACCTTCCCTTCATTTAGAATCATCTTAATATTCTCTACACATGTAACTACACCAACAATTCCTTCATATAGTCTGATTTTAGTATTGGTAATGGTAAATTTTATATTTTCTGTATTAGCAAATATTGTCATCCAACTTTCACGAATTGCTAACCAACCAACAAACATTTCCCAGCCAGGATGTATACAGATACAATTATCATTATGACTCCATATATTGTCCATCATACTAATTGAAACCTTCTCAAATGCATCATAGAATTCATTGTTGGCATTTTCTATATCTTTTAACATATAATTAATTATTCGTTTGAACTATTAATGTTAGTCATAATATATTTTGAAAATTAAAAAACGGAAAATATATGATCAATTTAATCCTTCTACACTCTTTATTATTCTTAACAATCACCAAATTTCATCGAGGTAACAATCTAGGTTTTTTTTTAAATGCTTCTACACTTATTCTTTCCAATTTTTTCTTATAATAAAATTATTTTTACATAAAATGTTCTAAACCTTTAAGAACTTAAAAATACTAAACTATAAAATAAATAGAGAAAATTTTGTAATTACCTAATGTTAAATTTTCTCTAATTAAACTCCTTTTAAAAAGGTCCATATTTTTCTTTCATTTTAAAGTTATCTAGCATTAACACTATAAACATTATAAATGACATCTATCTTTTAGTTATATGTCTTTATCTGGAATTATACAACATTCAGTAAGTATTGACTCTACCACTTTATTTGCAGTTAGCTTTAGTACAGCAATTGTCGCATTTTTAATTGTATTTGTAATAAGGTGGCTTGGAAATAAGGGCTTGGGTCAATTAACCACAATAGAGTTGATCATAATATTAGGGCTTGGAGAGGCAGTAGGTCAGTCCATGTTAAATCCAAGTCAAACTTCTATACCTCAAGGATTTACAGTGGTGATTATAGCAATAGCAATATTCAAAATCTATGATTATTTGGCATCAAGATACAATAAATTGAGCAAATTCATAGTACCTGATCCAATATTGCTAGTAAAAGATGGTAAAATTATAGATGAATCAATGAAAAAAGCAAGAATTTCAAGAAAAGAATTGGACTCCTATATGAGATTAAGTGGAACCGAAGATATTTCTACTATTAAATCATCATATTTAGAAATTAATGGTCAAGTGAGTTTTGTTAAAAAAGAGTAAATCAATAGTTAAGAAAATTAATTAATTAAGTTTATCCTAGGAATCGCAATCCTGTCTAGACTTTTCTTTTTGTCGATCTGGGAATATACCTGATGGTGGAGAATTCGCAATATTGCTATCATAAAAAACTTTTAATGAATAAAACCTTATAAATAATACCGTACGTTATCATTCAGAATGAAAATTCCAAATTTATTTATATATTCAATGCTGGCGATTGGATTAATTTCTATCCCATCCTTGTTCGAGACGGTACAAGCACAAACTAATATGACAAATACCACTAGTGCCTCAGTACAAAATCAAACAGCACAAAGTGGACAAAATCAGACAATTAGTAAAGAAACCCAAGTATTAATGACATTAGATATACCCGTGATCAAAGAACAATTAATGAATGCAAAGCAAGCAGTGGTTAATGGAAATATAGACGAAGCATTAGCAGGAATTACAGATGTAGAAATCCCATTATTATTGTTACAAAACAAACCACCTTTGGTTGGAGACTTACAAGAAATTAAAAATTCTATCTCTAAAAAAGATATCAATAAGGCATTAGATGATCTTACTAAAATTCAATCAGATATTCTAAAGGCAGAAGCAGAAACGTTAAAAGCCCAACTAGTCAATCCATAATTGCTAGTTTCCAAACTAAATAACGAGACTATCAAGACGAAAATGATCAAAACAATAACATTATACTCCAAAATCTTTTATTTTGATCCTCCGTTAAGACATCGAATCTAGTTATAACGATATCAAGAAAGGTAAGACAATAGTAATTGGGAATTAGTTTACGAAAAACCTTTTATTTGAATGTCTTAAATGTCATAATTAACTGTCTTAAATTAACTATAGAATTAAAAACTCTAAAATCAATATTCTTTTCAATATAAGAATAAATTAGTTCAAGTATTTTGTATTTTGCGTTATAATAAGATAATACTCATAGAGGCATGTCAAGGCTTATACTTATATAGAGGAGCGGAAACTCCTAAAATATTATCTTATAATCTATATTTAGACATATATTATAGATGATTTATCAGATATAATTTATATAATTTTTATACTATCTATTTATAAGATAATAAATTGACTGATCTTGTACATGAAAATGAGAAGTTATGATTTTAATAAATTATCGAGTAGTATTTTGATTCATAAGACTATTAATTTAATATTTAGCTATCAGTTTTCTTTTCTTTTGAGTTTTAATTTTTTAAAATCTGTGTTTCTGAAATGATTTGAGGTTAGACCAATTGGAGAAAATATCTAAACTTAATAATAATATAATTATGATATTAGCTCTATCAAGTGTTTTATTTTTTCTACATTCATTTGATTATTCTTCATATTCAATAAATAATGAAATTAATGAAAATAAAGATGAGGAATTTGACTATATCTTTGACCCTAGTGAATATATTGGTAGTGAAGACACAATAGAAGAAAGTGACAATATTGAGAGTGAACAAAATCAAAATAATTTAATTAATACTATTAATCAAGAGGAGCAAAACAATGATAATTCCTATTACGATAATGTCACTGCTGATTATAACTTTGTAGCAGCAGGAGATTGGTACTGTAATGAAGAAACAAAAAAAACAATAAATAATATTCTTGCTGTACATCCAGAATTAATAATTACAACTGGGGATCAGGTAAAGGAGTCCCCTTCTGCTGCTTGTTGGATTCAAATGTCAGAGCCTATCAAAGATAAAATGAAAATTGCAATAGGAAATCATGATGCTGAATTTGCAAATATATACAAGCAGATTATTGACTATCATCATTTAAAGAATCCATATTATTCACATGAGTTTAAAAATATTCATTTTATAAGTATGTCTACGGAACATCCATTTGCGACTGGAAGCATACAATATGAATTTATTAAAAATGATCTAGAAAAAACATCCCAAAATCCAAATATTGATTGGATTATAGTACATCAACATAAACCCCTTTACTCTACACTACAGGACAAAAAAGAAGCAGAAGAACTAAGAGATACCTATCAACAGCTCTTCCAACAATATGATGTTGACTTGGTAATATCAAGCCATAATCAATATTATGAAAGGACTTATCCCTTGTTGTACAATACGGATTTTGAAAAAATGACAAATAAAAAAGCAGAACCAAAACCAATTATTACTGTAAATAACACGTCCGATTATCCTCCTACAAATGGAATAGTATTTCTGACGGTTGGAACTGCAGGAGATGAACTCAATACGGTTAAAGAAAACCCTGAATTTTATGTTATTCAAGAAAGTATATTTGGATTTTTAAATGTAAAGATAGAAAATAATGGGGATACATTAGTTGGAGAGTTCCACTCCAATGATGGAAACATAATAGACCAATTTAGACTAAATAAAACCTAATCTTTCCATTCTTTGAATACTATTTTTAAAATACTACTTAAAGACATTCGGATTTGAAACTCCTTGGCGATAATATGCTGAAGGACAATAAACTTTATGCATAAAAATAGATAATTATAATAACTTTAGGTAAATTTTTTTCTTTTAATGTTCGATAAGTGATATAAACCCTTTTAGATATATAGAGATAGAATGGTATCATTAGAAACAGGAATTGCCTTAATAATAATAGGAATAATTTTATTAGTTTTGAATAGATTCGTTCCCTCGCTTCCAGCAAGACTATTGTACATTATAGGGTCTATTGTTCTAGTAATTGGAATTATTTTGGTTATACTATATTTTGTATTTGGAATTATATGATCGCTATAACATAGCTAATATTCTAATTTACCCCTCGTTTTTTGATATTTTCTCTTTATATTGATAACTACAACTTTGGTGATCCTAACTCAATCTATCGCTCGTTAGATGTAGGAGTTGGTCTATTAGTAGTGAGTGCACTCTCTTCTGTGTCAACAGTATAATTAGATGGATAATCAACCATAAACTTCCCTTGAGAGTATGTATAGATTTTTAATTCATCATACTGATCCTGTCCAGATACAAATAATATAATGATTGACAAGGTTATACCAATAGAAATGACATATATTAATAAAGAATAGAAAAATTTCATCTAAAAAACTTCTATCACTCTTCCTATTAAATGTTATTTGGTTCACCTTATCATAACAAATCAAAAATTAAAATGATCTGAATCACTAACATATTAGTTGACAATTGTTAAACTGATTTTATTTTTTACAGACACGACCTCAAGAAGGAAATAGCAAATAATAATTATTAGTATTTAACTTTTTAGAATTTATGTTATATATAAATATATGTAGAGATTATACTAACTACTTTTTTTTATTTATTTATTAATTATAACAACTATTAATAATGGATAACCCTATGAGATATTATACCTTAAGGTTTATTACGTTATTTACAATCCTAGTTACTCATGTAGATTTTAAATTAAATATTATATATTTCCTTTTTATAAGATTTTATTATTTTTTTAATAAATTGGGGGTGAAAATCTACTGATGAAACGATTATGTATTACAAAGAATATTAGTATCATAGTAGCTATATCAAGTGTTTTTTTCTTTCTACAATCATTTGATTATTCTTCATATTCAATAAATAATGAAAATAATGAAATTAAAGATGAGGAATTTGACTATATCTTTGACCCTGGTGAATATATTGGTTCTGAAAACAAAGAAGAGCAAGCACAAGTAGATGAGGACAATTCAAACAAATTAAATAATCAAAATAATTTGGCTGAACAATTTAGTGACTCTGCAAAGGTAATTAATACTAAAGAATCTATAAATCACACTAAAGAAGCTATAAATCTAGTAAATAAGTCAAATATTGAAAAGGATATAAGCCAAACTTATATGGACGAAAATAATGGTATTAGTGAGGATAGTAACAAGGATAAAGTAGTAGTCAAAACACGTATAAATCTGGCGAACATTGAGAAAAAAGGTTATTTAAGTATGGCTGCTTTTATTAATGGCCAGGAGGTTCTAAAAAATGTGTCTTTAGATGCAATAGATCCATCAAAACAAACATTAATTGTTAATTTGGCGGTAGATAAGGAAACGGATATTGTAAATGCAGGTGATCGTGATGAATTTTTTGTATGTGCATATCATATCAAAGATTTGGTAAAAGAGTACAATACTTTGACTTATTTTGATTGTGATGAAGGGGATCTTTTAGGACCAGACAAACCTACTATATCCCGTTTATTTTCAACTAATTCACTTGTTTATTTAGAAAGTAAAAATATTTTTAACAACAGTAGTAACAAATATTCGCAACTGCTCTCTACAAATAATAATAATGGCGGGAATCCAAACCAACAACAGGTACTGGCTACAGAAGAAGAAAAAGAAAAAGTAAAAATTAAAATTTATGCCCCTCTTGAGGATAGAAAGAATACACAAAAATTAAAAATAGCTGCAATGGTTAAAGGCCAAATTAAATCCGCAGTAATAGATGACGTTCAAAAGGAATTTGATAAAATTGGTGGATATACTATTGAAAGAACATTTACTTTTGATAGAGATACCAATATAGGAAAAATTCAAATTGGAGATAGATTCCATGCATGTGTTTCTGGTAATGATTTGAATCCACCAGAAGGCTCTGAATGTGAAAAAAGGACTGTTAAAAATATCGGAAGAGATAATGTGTTATACGCTAGATAAATTAATAAAATTTTTATGGTATTATAATTTAAAGAGTGTTCATCCTAAGTTCTGCAGTTCTCCCGTTTAGGAGAATGTATTATCTTCTCCATAATCAATCTTAATATTAAACATTTCAATATTTTTAAAAATTATTAACATGATAAAATATCAGAAGAATAACTCCTTTGGAAGCTTCAAAAAAGTGTAATTTTATTCGAATCCTAATTCTAATCAAATTAAGATGTGATTTTTATAAATAACTATATTAACGTACTAATTACTATAACAAATAACAAGTTTTATAAATAATAATGTATGTTAGTTATTAAATTGAACATTCAAAAACTAGCTATATATTCAATTCTTGTAATTGGATTAATGTCTATCCCATCCCTCCTTGAGACTGTACAAGCACAAATAACTATGACAAATACTACTAGTTCATCCGTGCAAAACCAAACTGCTCAAAGTGCTAATCAAACCGCACAGACAGCCCAGAACCAAACTGCTCAAAGTGCTAATCAAACTGCACAGACAGCCCAGAACCAAACTGCTCAAAGTGCTAATCAAACAATGAGTAAAGAAACTCAAGCATTTATGGCCTTGGATATTGCAGAGGTTAAAGGTAATTTAATGGATTCAAAGAATGCACTCGCTACTAACGATACAGAAGAAGCGTTAACAACAATTACAGATTTAGAGAATACATTATTAGTTTTAGAACCTAAGCCATCATTTGTAGAGAATATCCAAAAAATTAAAGATTCTATCTCTAAAAAAGACATCAATAAGGCATTAGATGATCTTACTAAAGTTGAAACTGATGTTCTAAAGGCAGAAAACGAAGTTTTCAAAGCTCAATTAGCCAACCCACAATTAAAGGTGGCCCAACCAGATAATGGTGACGGCGGCGAAGACGGTGACGGCGGCGAAGACGGTGACGGCGGCGAATAGGAAAATAACTAATATTTCTTAATTTTTTTATTAATACTAAGTTAGAAACAAAAAATGATTTACATATAGAGAAATTGCTAATGTTTTATCTATTTAGTTTTTTCTTAAAAATGAATTATATGTTATTTTAAAATATTGGTTAATATTTGTTCAGAGCTTATCTATAATTGAAGTTGGTTCACGTATTTGGTGAGGGTTCAGTAATAAATAAACAAAGAACAAACAAATATGACATTATAGCAAATATAATAACAAATCTGGTGGTATTAGGGATCTTTAAGAAATTATGCGGGGATTTTTATAATAAAACATATTCTTATTTTTTGATTTATTTTTAATTTTATAACTTAAGTCCGATCTTCAATATTCGCAATATATGTATTTATATGAAATTAATTTAAGTTACTTTGATATTTAATTAATTTATCTTTAGACATTTATTTATCATGAGTAAACAATTAGAAATCCACCATTTGAATGTACATCTATGCCTTTGTAAATTTTCTTCTTTGTAATAAATATTTTTTTCAATGATTGGACCATCACTTGTTTGTGATTAATCTCTTAACATTCTTTTCCTCCACAACGTAAGCCAATTAAATCTTTAACTACTACTATTCAACCGATAGATTATAATCTAATATAGAATATTATTTCCATAACATTTTATTTTGAGTTGTTTTAATTTTTCCATATGATAATTAGTTATTTTATTATACTTACTTCGATCTTACTGCTAGTATGGTTATTGTTATTGATACCTAATAATAATGATAATAATAATACTAATTTGTTTGATTTTACAGCAAAAGCATACGCACATGGTTTGAGTAAAGATGAATCTTTTCCTATTGATATTTCTGGAAGACAGATTGCAATAGAAGCTCTAATGGAACCATCGCTCTTAAATGAGAGTAATGACCAGCAACCAAAGTTCGCAATTCGTATTTTGGATAAAAAAACTAATGAAACGATAAGTGATATTAATCTTAGAATAATTGTAACCTTTAAGAATCAGACTATATTAGACCAACAATTTCATTCATTAGACGGAATAGTTTCAGCTAATCTTATTCCTGTTAGGGATTCGATAACTCATGCAATAACTAGTAAAGATCCAGAACAACATTTATCACAAAATGATCGAGTCCAAGTAAGTTTAACAAACCCAGTTACGATTACAAGTAAACTTCTCTCCGACGGTGGATTATACGATATAGCAGTTATTCTGGAAAAAACCAGTAAAGGAATACAAATAGACACAGATAAAAAAATTAATCTATTTATAAGTATAGGAAAAACTTTTCCTTTTGTAATAAAAGAGTCAGCAAATAATAAAAGCAATCACAATAATGATAATGGTAACATCACTTTACAAGTTAAAACCTTTTATGATGAAATTCAAGATTTTTCCTTTAAGGAAGAAAATTCAAAAATTTCATTTAAAATGCCTTTTAATTGGGATTTAAATTATGTAAATCAGGTTCTTACTTTACACGAAGAGATTATAGTCCCAAAAACTTACACCCCATTATCTAAAGTTTCGTCATTTATAGGTACAGTAAATGGTATGAAAATTCCACCAAATACAATATTAATAGATGATTATTCAGATCAAAATAACAGGATTGTACATGTTGTTATTACGACATTTAAATTAAAAGAATATGCTAAGCAAATTGCTGACCAAGGAGGAAATTCATATGCTATATTTGAATTGGAACCGGTCAAAACAGTATAGGCACCCCCATAAAAAGTCAACTAAACATATAAACAGTTGAAAAATATGTATTGGCTAATTATACTAATATAATACAATTTATTGTTGGTATTAAAAAAATTAGGGAAGATAGATATAAACTACCTGTTATTTTACTTAAAAATTTTCTTGAAAAATCTAAATTATTATATATAACGTGTTTTCTTTGTTTATTACTTTGAAATCTATTATTAGATCGATTCTTTTAGGGCTGAATGTATTATTGGTCCTTGCAATAGCAGCTACTGTCTATAATTCTCCATTTCTTTTGAACAATAACAGTATAATGGTATATGCACAACAAATTATGGGAATGCCTCCTATGAGTGGAATGGGTATGGAACAACAACAACCAGGACCAGGCCAATATGCTGGAGGAACAATTGCCAGTATTCAAAATGATGAAAATGGTGTACCTGCTTGGATATTATCTGGCCTATGGAAGGGTGCTTTAACTAGTACTGATAAATCAAATCAAGATTCCTCGACACCGAATGTTAGCAATAATAACGATAACCTTCCAACTGCTGCATTTGAGGCAGAATTCGATATGGTGATGCTCAATGGATCTGCATTACATAAACATAGTATCTATAACTTTACACTTGCAGACATTATGAAGATAGATGATAACTATTATCAGGTTAATGGAACTGCTACAGTAACCATGAAAGATAGTCCAATAAATAATGTTCCACTTAGTATAAAGTCAATGAATAATAACGTGATAAGTATTTGGGTCGACCCAACTAAGATAAATAATCACTTTGGAAATACCCCAATCTTTGGTCTGATTCAACAAGATATAGTGATAAAGAAATAGGAAAATTGTTGTTAATATGAAATAATTGTATTAACAACTAATAACTACTATTATCATCATTATTAATCATTTATTTTTAAAAATTAGATTAAAAGTAAGATTTAATTATACATCGAAATTATTTTAGGGAAAAAAGTAACGATAAATATTCATTAAAATTTGAGTGATTCTTTGCTTTATTTACCATTTCAACTACGTATGTATTTAAAATTCAAAAAATTAATTGTTTTAATTTCCGTTTCTACTATTATTATCTTTCTTTAGCGTCACACAGTGTGACACACTTATAAGAAATAATAGATTTATAGAATTTTTGACTACATCAAAGTATAAAACATGGGTCTGTACAATCTGCTCTCAGTCATTTACAAGAAACTCAAGTGCTAAACGACATGATATCAACCTGCATGAGGGAAATGGGGAGTATGTCAGGTACATCGACTATGAAATAGGAAGAAATCAAGGAAAATATTATCAGAATGATCCTACTCTTTATAGAAAAAAATCTTCTAATTTTAACACTCTCAAAACTAGTAAACAATCTCTAAATATTAGCTCAGAACGAACCAAGAGGAGTCTAGCCGATCTTAAATACTTTAACTTAAATTCTTTTTCAGATTTGAATAATGATGCATCATCCCAAAGCGCTTATTTCTTTGACAAACGTGAAGAAATTACGGAGCTGGTAAACCAAATTATCAATATTACAAAAGAAGTATGGCCTCCATTTCTAATAAATCAAATTATAATATGGCTGTTAATGCCTTATCTTTTAAATAGACCTAATCCCAAAATAACGGCAGACGAATATTTGAATCGGCTTAAAGAAATGACAGTACAACTGAGATTATCAAATCTCTTTAAAATTTAATATTTCTTTTAGTTAGTTGAAGATAGCTAAATCTGTGCTTCAAATTAATCAAGAAATAAGATTAAGGGCTCAAATTCATTAATATCAGATTTGAAATAGCAGATAACTAATATAACACTTAATTTTAAAATTCAAAATTCACCGAAAACTACTGCTATTTTCATTCTTTGAAAAGATCATAACGATTATCTAATACATTTAACTTATAATACATGAAAGCCTATATTATAAAGTAGTTTATTAAAACACAATTTTAAGATGAACATTAAGAAATCTAGTATTACAATAGTATTATTTATAGAAATGAGAAAGAATAGATATCAAATACTTTATTAACTAAAGATCGTTGGCTGATTGGTAAACTCAGACTCACCGAATACTAAGAGAAATCCGTTAATTATTTCATATAAATGGATAGCGTTAGGAAATACTACGCTTGGAACCCTTATTGCCTCGCTTGATGCAAATATTATATTTATAGCGTTGCCTATCATTGTATCAGAACTTGGTGTTTCTCTTTTTACTATGGTGTGGATAGTAATAGGGTATTCTCTTGTTACTGCATCTATTCTTTTAAATTTTGGTCGTCTTGCAGATATCTTCGGTAGAGTAAAGCTATACACTTTGGGTTTCATTATATTCACTTTAGGATCTGCATTATGCAGTATATCCCAAACAGGAGAACAATTAGTTGTATTTAGAATTTTTCAAGCAGTAGGGGCAGCATTTCTTTTTTCAAATAGTGTAGCCATATTGACTGATGCATTTCCATCAAATGAAAGGGGTAAAGCACTTGGCATAAATCAAATTGCCATTGTGTTGGGTTCAGTACTAGGGCTGGTTCTTGGGGGATTTTTAACTTCATATCTGGGTTGGAGGTCTATTTTTTGGATCAATATTCCCATAGGAATTATCGGTATCATTTCATCTTATAAAAATCTCAAAGAATTAGGATCAATCAAGAAAGAAAAAATAGATTGGCTTGGAAATATCTCTTTTGCAGGAGGATTATTTCTTGTACTCGCAGGAATAACCTTTAGCTCATTTGGTATTATATCTGATCTTTTGGTAATTTTTGTTATTATTTTCTCAGGGTTGGCGCTTCTAGTAACATTTGGTTATATAGAGAAATTTATTTCCAATGATTATCCTATGTTTCATTTCTCACTCTTTAAGGTTAAATCATTCTTAGGTGGAAATATAGCAATTCTTCTAAATTCAATTGCTAGAGGCGATTTTATCATTCTCATATCATTTTATCTTCAAGGAGCGTATATGATGTTGAGTCCGGTTGAAACTGGGATTTATCTACTACCTGTCTCTGCTGCTTTGGCAGTATTTGGACCTTTGAGTGGTTGGTTATCTGATCGATATGGTTTTAGATTTTTTGTTGGGTTGGGTCTATTCCTATCTGGCATAGGTTTTCTGTTACTTACACAACTACAAATTAAAACGTCCTTTATCGAACTACTATTACCTTTTATTTTGCTTGGAGCCGGAATGGGTATATTTACATCTCCTAATAGAGCAGCTATAATGAATAGTGTACCTCCAAATAGAAGAGGAGTATCAGCAAGTACTGGTACTACTTTATTTTATGTTGGAAGATCTCTAAGTTTGGGTATCTCATTTTTAATAATGACAAGTATATTGCCAGCAGAACAAATAAAAGACATTTTTATAGATTTTAGAAATATTGAATCTAATAATGTTAAAGATAATACTAATTCCACTTCTATTCCTAAGATAAAAGAAAGTAAGGAATTAATTGAAAATAAGTTCTTGTATTCAATACATATCATATTTTTTGTTTCCTCGATTTTGGTATTTATTTCAATAATCCCTGCTATACTTAAAGATAGGTAGATATATAATAAGATAAATATATGAAAGAATACAGCAATATTATTTCATCTTTTTTGTTAATAGAGATTTAAAAAAGGAGAAGAAAGTATAAAAAATTAAAAGAGTCTTTATTTGAATCTTAAACAATAAGATTTTATAGTATTTAATTGATCGAGCAATAGTAGCGCTTAAATTTCTTTAATTCGTTATTATAACATAATTTATTAGCAGATATTGCACTGTTTTTGAGTTGCTTAAAACCTTGCAACAAACACAAATATTGTTATTTTTATTTATCGAAGTATTTAACTCTTGGAGTCTTATTGTTACCAATATCAAATCCTCTTTGGCGGAGATATTTTAAAGTCAATTTATAAACTAATTCATCATTATTTGCCACTGTGAGTACTCTAGTCCACGAAACTTCTCCTTGATCACTTATCTCTGATGATAATAAATTGGAATTAAGTACCGCCATTTCTTTACATTCTTCAAATGATTTATTTTTTCTGTAGGCTGTACCATGAGAATCACAGGAATCGTTATTATTCATTTATTATCTATATTACAAATATACATACATATCTAATTTTCTTTATAAATCTAATTATGACTCGAACTTTATAATGTCAAATAATTGGAATTTACTTTTTAATATTATTTTAATAGTTCCTGTTCTTTTTTTGAATACGATCTTTTTATTGGAGCAATTTTATCTGTCCATTCAGCTACTAATCCACCACATTTAATACATCTTAATAATTTCAAATGAGAAGATACAACGAATATTTCTAAAAGTAAATCCTTGGTTTTATCATATTTGTTACATAGACAATCTTCCATCTGATAATTATTTAATCAATAAAATTAAAAATAGTTTTAGTTAAAACTGTTTATAACTAGTTACTATCTCAAAAGTTAACATATTTGTAACTTTATTATTGATCAATTCTAGGTTTTAACTTCTGTATATCCATTGATATGAATGAGTTATTAAAAGATGCATTAGTCATTATTTTGTAAGATCAAATTAATAAGTCTCTAATCCACAAAGTATAAATGGATAATTATTGATTAATGTTACTTTTATTATTTAGGAGGTCTTTATATTTAGTAGAATTAAATAGACAAGTATCAAGCAGTAGCACTAGAATAAATATTATTTTTTAACGAATCAATAACTTTAGATATTGCATTAGAATAATTTTTATCTTCAATCGTAAATGTGTATGGTATTGCTTGGAAACACTTATCTATACATAGCCTCTTAATATTAGGAGGATGGTGACCACAGATAATTGTTCTATTTTACTTTTACTAACTTTATTTTCGATTTCGAGCTTTATAATATCATCAGCAATAAATGTATATGCACTTGAATTTGATAATATATCTCCCATTGATTTAATCAAAGAAGATGGAACTACCTATAAAATTGAACCCACTTTTATTGTGGAAGAAGGTTATAAAGTTTTCAATAATACGAATGCTCAAGAGAATAAAGTGATTTTAACTAAAGGCGAGCCAGTCAAGATTTCCTACGAATCCCCATGCGGATTCGCCGATGATATGAAGGGATTACTTTTGAGGGGCACGATAGACCAATCTATAAGTACTTTCTCAACTAATACTAGCCCACTTCAAACAATCAAATTAAGTGGCGATCAAATAGAATTTTATGAAAATCCTTCTCCACAAGAAAAAAGTATTGAAATAGCAAATATTCCAACAAATGTTTCAACTGATGTAGAAATTGCTGATATATTTCCTAATACGCCAAACGACGTTAATTACAAAATTGTATTAGTTTTAAATTGTGATGAAGAGGTAGTTTATTATACAGCAGATGCGGAAATTGTTTGAAACAAATATATTGAATAAAGTTATTATTCTATATACTCACTTTTTTAATTGCGTTTCTCTTTATAAATAACTATATATAAAAATAAGTTTCCAGAATTCTGATAATTACAATATATTTTAATATAATCTCACAATACCAATTTGTAATATATTTAATACTATTTGGGTACTATGATTAGTAGTTTTACAGAATTAGTGATGGTGAAAGTTACTATTTTGGAGTTCTACCTTTGATCTTTACATATATCATAAAAGTAAATATTTTAATTTATTTATCTCAAATTTTGAAACTTATAATTTACCTGTTAAGTTTTCTATATAATGATATAATGGTGTTTATGTTACTAAAATAAAAATATTAAGATATGAAGGGTAAAGTACCTATCATTATATCCTTTACTGGCAAGCTACTGCCTCCATTTGCTCTTGTCCATATATGATGTTTCTTGATGAAAGATGGCCCCTTTAGTATGTCAGCTTTATCTTCTCCATTAGGAACGCTGCCTGGACTCCATCCACTTTGCCCCCATTTTCTGTCTTTCATAACTTGAATCCAGCCTTTGCCGTCACCAAAGTCTAACCAAGCATTAAGTACTACTTCTTGCTTTACCCTATCAGTTACCAATGTAAGGAAGAATTTGTATTCTTTGTTATCTACCAATTGTAAGCCATTTGGATAGGATACAGTTAATCCACTACCTTGATTGTTGTGCCAATACTCTGCTTTTGATTCAACATTGTCCCTATGGAATGCTAACCCGAATCCTCCAAAGGCATATTTGCCATTTAGCACCCAGCCATCTGTATTATGATTACCATCTTTTATTGACAGATTATCAATTCCTGGTTTGAACATGAATGTCCCTGTCATTGCAGTGTTGAACCCAGCTGTTGGTAATTGTGAGAATTGTGGAACTTCATGATAATTCCAGTAGACTCTACCATTGCCTCCTCCAGATTGAACTTCAATAAACCCGTTTTTAATTGGATGAGAACTTACACCACTAGCACCGCTTGACAATAGCACACGATCTTGAGGATGAGTACTTCCTGATTTCAAAGTCATGTCTTGACTTAGAGCATTTTTGGAATCATAGAACCAACTAACGTTAGGAACTGGGAAATCTCCTGATGGTGGTGGTGGTGGAGGAGGAGTTGTTAATGTCTTGCTGACTGTCATCGTGTCTATATCTTGTTTCCCTGTTTGATCATTTCTGACTGTAAGAGTGAATTTTAGTGTATCTTCTGTATTTGGCATAATAAATTGTTTAGAGAATGGTTTTGCAGGAGCATTTTCTAAAACTACACTAGGTTGGCCAGCTGTCTGTACTATTGACCAACTACTTATGGTTCCTGTAGATCCTGACCCATCTAATATTACTAGTTCATTAGGATTAGCTCTCTTGATCAATTCTGCAAACTTTGCATCAACGTCTCCAGCGGGTGGAGGTGGTGGAGGTGTTGTGGTTCCTTTATCATTTACAGTAATTAAACAAGATTTAATTTCACCAGCTTTGATATGACCTTCACATTGATTTCCAAAAGAGGTAGTGTATTCTGGGAAATTACTTACAGATACAAAAAATTCACCTTCTTGAATAGAAATGACCTGCATTAAATTTGAGTGAGCTGCTTGGAATGAGGAAGGAAAGGCTGGGCTACCAAGAACATTTATAGTAAAATCAGGTGCCTGTTTTAAACCTCCGTTATCATTAATAACATTTGTTCCTACTACAAGAAAACCCAATTCCGACTGGTCTTCTTCTATTGAGGGTATTTGAGAGATCGTTAATTTTTCTTCTCCTTCACTAGTTTTCGGTGATGAGGGTAATAGTAATGATGGTAATGATAGTGGCAGAAGTGGTAACTGTGAAGTAGTAGTTACTTGATCAATTGTAGTAGAAGATTCATCTAAAGTAATAGAGCAAGATTTTATCTCTCCAGCTTTCATCTGACCTTCACATTGATTTCCAAAAGAAGTATTATACCCTTGGGTATTATTTAGGGAAATTGAATAATAGCCTTCTTGAATAGAAATGAATTTAACCTTTGGGGTTTGTGCTGCTTGCAATATAGAAGGAAAGGCTGGGCTACCAAGTACATTTATAGTAAAATCGGCTGCCTGTTTTGAACCTCCTTTATCGTTAATAACGTTGGTTGTTAATATAAGAAAACCTCGTTGAGACTGCTCTTCAACTGAGGGAATTTGTGCAATTGTAGGTACTGCTAGGTGATCAGATTGGGCAAATGTAATAATGGGTAATAAAATTAGAAATAAAGATAAAGATAAAGATAAAATTAACAATGTAGCTACCATATTTATTAATTCCATTTTTAAAAGTGGGATAAATGTATATTTGGATTGGGTCACAAAAATTAGTAATAAATTATTCTATAAATAATAACGATCTTCTTTATTTCTGAATTTACAATCTTATTAAACGAGATAATTTTTCTACTAAAAAGCTTTTAGATCTTTTTTATAGACTATAACATTGAAAATTTTAAGTGAAAATATATATAAAATTGTTACGCTATTGGGAACTTTATTAATCTCTACTCTCCTACTTCGTCTGTAATATTATCATCCTTTCATAATAAAGCTTTATGAAAGTGTATATACATGTTTATTACAATAATGAAATTAATTTGATGTCTAATGATATTTAAAATATCTATTTAATTGATAATTCCTCCTATTCAGAAAATATTTTTTTGTTCTAAATTCGTGAATATTAATAAAAATATAATCCTATTCCAATCATTATTATTAACTTAGTAATATATCAGGAAAAGGAGAACATTTGAATTTAGATTGGTTCTAATTAATAAATATTATTTTAACTTTTATATTTTGTAATAGATAGATCTTGACTAAATGAATTATCTTAATTATTTTCTGAATTAAGAAGATATTGACAAATTAATTGAGTATTTGACTAGTGATAAGTCATTGTATTTATTCATTCATATTGTAAACTTTAGTTTATTAAAAAAATATTTAAACCAAAAGAGTTTAAATAATTTATATATATCTAACAAGTTAACTTCATATTTTATAATATATTCTAATCAAATAGTTGAAGTCATAATTTATTTAATATTATTTTCATTGTAACATTATAATACTTAACACTATAATAAAGTTAAATACTAAAAGTATACTCTTTGAATTTTTATAAATTAATTAGGAAGCCTTCGTTAGTCCGCATTTGATGGTTTAAAAAATAGGAGAAGTATATATCATAGTTATTACTTTTGATTCATCAATCTACTTTATCTTTTGCTTCATCAGCACCTTCTTCCATTCTGTTACCTGCTTTTTTTGCTCCTCTTTTGATTTTCTCTCCTGCATCTTCCATTTCGTCTTTTATTTCTGACATTGTTTAGATTAATACAACATAGTATAAAATAATATTACAAAAAATGCATTAACCATATTTACTACAAATTTTGTCATTTCTTATAGGATATAATTTATCAATTTATTATTTCATTGTTTATTTTATGTATATTTAATTAGTGATAAAATTTACATATACTTTGCTTATGTAATATAGAAGTTTTACAATAGTTTTTTGATGATCAACTATAAATATTATGAGGATAACTTGGTTCGCGTTGCATATGCCAAATAAAAAATTATAGAGTACATCCAACATCCACTGACTAATTTTTTCTGGTTGATATTTTCTATACTAATAAATAGACGATATAAAAATTGAATAATATTAATTTCTTAACTTGTAATTATATACACCGATAAACAATTAATAATAAATTATGATAATAATATTTAATAATGAATAAACGTTATTGTTATATTACTTTATTTTTGACAAGTTTATTTACGATGATGAATTATGGATTACAGCAAGCACAACTAACAAATGAAGTATATGCTTTTCAACAAATACAAGATAAAACTACAGATAGACAATTAAATTTTATAAACCCCTTTGTAAAAGAAGATATTCTCATTCACACAACAGTATCTTTACTAGCAGGAAAAACAACAGATACTGAAAAAAATATATCATCTATCAGAGATTATTTTGGACCGAACAAATTTTTAATAGAGGAATTCCCAGTTCCATCAGGTTCCCATCCACATGATGTTGCACCGGCACCAGATGGAACAATTTGGTATACGGCCCAACATTCAGGCGAATTAGGCCAATTAGATCCCCGTACTGGAGATACATATCATATTTATCTTGGTAATGGGTCTGCTCCTCATGGTGTTATTGTTGGCCCAGATGGTGCCCCATGGATTACAGATGGAGGACTGAATGCTATTGTACGAGTTGACCCTTCAACTAAGGAAACCAAAATTTTTTCCTTACCTGCAGATAATGTATACGCTAACCTAAATACTGCTACATTTGATCAAAGTGGGATATTATGGTTCACCGGACAAAATGGTATTTATGGTAGCTTAGATCCTACATCAGGACAAATTAAGACTTTTTCATCACCAAGGGGTCCTGGACCTTATGGAATAACTACAACACCAGATGGAGAAGTATATTTTGCCTCTTTAGCTGGGAGTTATATAGCACGTATCGATTTAAAAACAGGAAATGTCACTGTTCTGGAACCCCCAACTCCTGATCAAGGAGCGAGACGTGTCTGGTCTGATTCTAATAACAAAATTTGGGTAAGTGAATGGGATTCTGGAAAGTTAGGTGTCTACGATCCTGATACCAAGATTTGGAAAGAATGGCCGCTTCCTGGAGAAAATCCATTACCATATGCTGTTTACGTTGATGAGCATGACAAGGTATGGATTAGTGATTTTGCATCAAATTCATTTATACGGTTTGATCCTATGTTAGAAAGTTTTGAAGCGTTTAAGTTACCTAGCAAAGATGCGAAAGTACGTCAGATATTAGGAAGTCCTGGAGAGGTATGGGGAGCCGAATCTGGAACTGATAAACTTGTTAGAGTTAAAATGAGTATTAAATAAATTAATCATTGGATTATGGATTCTGTGAATTGGATGTCAATACAAAAGATAGTTTCAAAATAATTAGATAATTATATTCACATTTTCTATAAATTTCTGATTCTAATAATTTAACAGCTATATTATAAATTGAAGTCTTTGCAAAGATAATTCCTTATCCTCTATCATGGCTTTCACTTAGTTTTGTCTATATATCTCTACATTTAAAAGAATTTTATATTTTGAGTAGTGGTATAATAGTAGTTGTTCATGAATGAAAAAATAGATGTTAAAATACTAGAACCAGAAGATATTTTCTTTTTTTTAAATTAAAATATCCTTCTAAGGATATAAAAGTATAGAGAAGTATCTGTAAAATCACTAATCGAGGGTAAATTTCAATATTATGTAAGATATCGATAAATAGTTAAATTATTTTATTTCAATCTACTTGGAAAATGCAAGTCTTTTTTCTGGTTCATATTTTTCAACTAATTCAGATATTGGAAATTTTCTTCCTCCCACTATTTTTATATCAATATTTATATTTTTTTCTTTTACTTCTATTATATTATATGTATCCTCAAATATACCTCTATATCTCCAGGAAGACGATGTTCCTGCATACGCAATTTTTAAATTTCCTAAATTCCATAACCATGGTCTATGTTTATGTCCACATAATACTAGTGAAACACTATTTTCGGTTAAAATTCTTAAAGCATCTCCAGAATCTAAAATACCTACTAAATTAGTAAATCCTGTATCAGGTATAGCTATTAAATGATGATGCATTGTGACAACTTTTATAACGTTATTGTCATAAGTCTTCAATACTTCATTTATCCAAAGATTCTGGCTATCACCTACTTCTCCTTCATCTCGATCAGGTAAGGCTGTATCTAAAGAAAGAATCACAACATTATCCTTTCCTGATTTGAATTCATATACTTGTTTTGATGATGACGGAAAATACTTTCGAAAAAGTAGATATCCTGTATGACGATAATCATGATTGCCTGGAAAGATTATTAAATTAGGACATGTAAATTTTTTAATTTCATCTGAAGCTTTTTTAAATTGAAAAATTAATCCCTCATCTGTTAAATCTCCAGAGATAATTATTGCGTCAGGGTTAAGTTCATTTATTTCCTCTACTAGTATATTGAAGGCTTCTTGTTTGAATAATCCTCCTACATGTAGATCCGATATTTGAACGAATTTCATCAAAATTATCAAGTAATTATAGTATTTATAAAGCAATGTCCATCAAGATTTTTATTTATCCTTCATAGTGAAAATAAAATTTTAAAAATCAATACTATGTAATAGAAAGTCTATTTAATAATAAATAATTTGTCCGAACTGTTTTTTAAAGCATTGAATTGCAATTGCACCATATCATCTTAAAATCAAAACGACATGATAGTATGATTTTTTTATTAAAAATTTTTTATAAATATAAAACGAATTTATTTATTTGCTATACTTTAGGCGCTAGAAATGTATTTAAATTTAATATCTAATCGTTTTATTTAGTTTTATCTTCTAATTATGATCATATTTAAAAAGACATTGGAAGACTGCCCTTCCTGAAATACGTCAATTTATATTTATCTAGTAATTAAATTTTCTTATTGCTTAATTTGTTAAGTTAAAAAAATTAATCATTACAGAAGAATCATTCAAGTTAGTGACAAATCATACTTTAATTATAGGATTTTATGATCACAACATATATAAATAGATAACTATATTGTGGACACATGCAAAGTAAAACTGATCAACCTAAGTGGGTTTTTGCTGCTCAAATAGGAATAGGAGTACTAGCAATTATCTTATCTATATTAATTCTAATTAATCCAATAATATCAATAATATCTCTTGTAATTCTTGTTTCTGTCCTTTTATTAATAGTAGGAATTGAAAAAGTTATAGCAGGTATATTTGTAAAAAATAGGTCACGCTTTTCAAATTTAGGACTAGGTATACTTGTAATTATATTAGCTCTTGTAGCAATGACATTTCCTGAAGAAACAAGTGTTTTCTTGATTATATTAGTTGCAGTTGCCTTACTATTTGATGGGATTTCAAGAATTGTACATGGTCTTAGACATAAAAATCAAAGCAAACTTGATAGAGCATTTACTATAGGTGTGGGTGCATTTGAGATTGCTCTCTCTATACTTATCCTGGCATCACCAGCATTTGGGTTTGGATTCGTTGCAACTATTATAGCAATAGCGCTTTTAATAACAGGAATACAAATTCTAGTAGCTGGATTGACAGGTAGAAGAATGTCTATACCATTACAGGATAATGATGATAAGAATAACAACAGCAGCAAGAGACAATAACTGGCGATCCAAATTATAGTTACTTTTAATCTTTTTAAATAAATTCTTATTTTTTATAATATAATTTTAGCAAATAATAGATATTTGTTGTGCATATCATAAGAAAAATATATCATAAAATATCTATAATTTTAAAATTACGCTCAATTATAATAATATTTAACTAAGACACAATCTTAAATTATTATGCATAAATATCTATATTTCCTTTATTAAATTTGTATTTTTGCATACTACTGAATAGTGTTTTATTACTAATTTTTCTTCATCTATAA
>DASUCH010000008.1:0-4998 GCA_035762785.1 Nitrososphaeraceae archaeon
TTTAGTTCAGAAACGCAATCACCATTAATGAAATATGATGATAATAGTTTAGTGATTTCGGCACATGCATTTAAGAAGATCTCTGTTCCAGGAATATGTCTAGATTAAAGTATTAACCAGACATGGCTATAACGACATAATCCAGGCAATGGACAAGTTCTGATGAAGAAAGAAGTTACATGGTATGAACATGATAAACATGATAAATATGATAAAATGAAATATGGACATGGTGACGAAAGATATGACAAATATGGTGAAGGTAGCGATCATGACTATGATCAAAAAAATATGATGATGAAAGAGAAGAAATACTAAATAAAATTACATAGAAATATCTAGTCTAATAAATTAGAAATAGATTTTTTCTTTTTTATTTTTATATCCTATACATCAATTCTCCTTTGTTATGTTATTGAAGTCTCTACTAACATAGACTCCAAGATAACCATTTTTTAAATGATATTTTTTGTTAATTTAAAAATCATTATTGAGTAGTCTCTAGTGCTAGATAATCTGGTAACAGTAGTTGTTTTGGCAGTTTGAGCCTCGATGGGCTAATTGGCACCATACCCAACTAGGATCAGGAAAATGTTAATTATGATCAAAATAGAGTGAAAAATCGTTCTGTGTATGTTTGCATAGATCTTATAGTGCTCCTCAACATATAAACAGCTCAATAAGTTCTATTTTTCTATTGATTTGAACAAAAAGAAATGAAAAAAGGATATTTTATCAAATCTCTGTCTATATCTATTTCTTGGTGAGACTTTGATAAATAAATGTTATCAAGTCTTTTGGTTGAAATCTAGTATGGTCATAATAAATTTTATCGTATTTTGATGTTGGTTGTGAAGCAATTATTTCTTCTAAAGATTTTCCATCTTCTATCATTTGACTAACTTTCTCTCGTACATCTTTTAGCATATTTGTAAAATCATTAACTTTTGTCTTATTAGATATTTCTGAATGACCAGATACTACTTTGGTTTCATCATCAATTATTAATGATATTGTCTGTAATGAAGAAATTAATCCATCGATACTACCACCACTTGATATATCAATGAATGGATATGATTTATCATTAAAGTCATCACCAACATGGATGACATTATTCTTTGTAAAGTATACTATGGAATCACCATCTGTGTGGCCATTATCTACATGAATTATCTTTATCTCGTCACCATTCTGGAAGATAGTCATATTATCTGAGAATGTAATAATTGGTAAACCTTTTTCTGACACTGGTGGAACTGTTCTGTTAAAGAATTCTTGAAATTGTTCTGTACTAAGACGTTTTCTAACATTATCATGTGATATTATTATTGCACCTAATTCGCCTAGATTTTCATTTCCTCCAACATGATCAGGATGTAAATGAGTATTGATTACAAATTTTATAGGCTGATCAGTTATTTTTGAAATTGTCTCTTTGATTTTTTCAGTAAGAGGTGCAAATTGATCATCAACCATAAAAACACCATCCTGTCCAGCAGAAACAATAATGTTTCCTCCTGAACCTTTAAGCATGTATATGCTATCAGTTAATTTTGTTGTATTGATAATAACATTTTCAAATTGAGCATTTACATCATTAACGATAAAGCTGGTCAAAGTTAATATTGATAATAGTAATCCGATAGCAAAATATGATATAAAAACAATGCTCTTCTCTTTGTTAAAAGACTTTGATAGATTTAATTTACTATAATCCATTTTTATATTATATTCTCCATTAAATAAAAGGATTTACTCTACTGTCTTAATATACTTCAATACGTAGATTTCAAATATTTAAAAAAAAAATTCAACCAACGTTAATATCTGTTTGGTCCAATTAACTAATGGGTTCTATAATTAAAATCGAGCTTAGAGGACTTTGAGCATGACATGTATAGGGATCGGTAAACTTGTTTTTATTCTTTTGGTAACTTATTTGAACATTCGCTAAATAATTTCTACTAGATTAAAAAAAGAAAAAGGGGAATAAGTGGGACTTAAATCCTTCACTAAAGTGAGACTAGTTAGCTTTTTAAAAATAGTGATCTATCCTATATTTTCGAATCATTTAAAATATTTATTATTTTTGTTATCATTTTTATTTTAACATTCTAAAACTACTATCTTATGCTTATCATACGTTGCAGATTAAAAATTTAAGAAGTTATTTTCATAGTTTGATTAACCAAGATGTAGCTAGATCCCGAAAAAATAATAGAATCTCCAACAAATATAAACATTTAAATAATTAATTAATTAATTAAATGTTTAAATGGAATCATCGTGGAAGGCAATCTCTGATTATAATAGGCGTCAGATATTGCTTCTATTAAAGAAAAAAGAAATGACTCCGACTGAAATAGCACAGCATTTTAAATTCTCGCAGCCTGCGGTATCTTCTCATTTACGAATTCTCAAAAATTCTGATTTGATTAGAGAAAAAAAGATTGGTAAAAATAGATTATATTCACTTAACACAGAAAAAACATATGAAATGATGAAATTTTTTGCTAGTATGTGGGGATATAATTTGAGCAGTCTGAAGGAATTACTGGAGAATGAACACAAAAATGAATGATCTCACTATAAAACAAGAAATAATCATAGATACATCTATCGAGAGGGTGTTTAGAGGTATCACTGATGGAGATCAATTAACACAATGGTTTCCAGACGTGACCATATTGGAACCAAAAGAAGGTGGAGTTGTACAATTTACTTTCTTAAAAGACACCTCGAATAAGTCTGATAAACATTTACATAAATTAGATAAAGACCATCATGTAGTTGGAAAAATAATAAAAATTGTTCCAAATAAAGAGCTTTCCTATACATGGAAACATAAAGATATTCCAGATTTTCCAGAAACTATAGTATCTTGGCAATTAGAACGATTAGCTGAAAATAAAACTAAGTTAATTTTAACTCACACTGGGTTTACGGATAAAGATAGAAAAGAATACGAGAGTCATATTGAGGGATGGTCCTGGTTTATAATGCGGCTCCAAAACCATGTAACCAAAGGAGATAATAGGTAAATGATAAATTTGGACAATCATCAAATTGTTTCAAAAAATGAATGGATAGCAGCTCGTAAAATATTACTAAAAAAAGAAAAAGAATTTACAGCATTACGTGACCAAATTAGTCAACAACGACGAGATCTCCCCTGGGTTGCAGTTGATAAAGAATATATCTTTGATGGACCGAATGGAAAAGAAACTTTGTCAGAACTTTTTGATGGAAGAAGTCAGCTAATAGTATATCACTTTATGTATGATCCTGACTGGGATGTAGGATGTCCATCTTGTTCTTTCTGGGCTGACAATTTTAATGGAATAGTTTTGCATTTGAATCAACGAGATGTTACCATGATTGCAGTTTCGAGAGCTCCTTATAACAAGATAGATGCATACAAGAAGCGATTGGCGTGGGATTTTAAATGGGTTTCTTCTTATGATACAGATTTTAATTTTGATTATAATGTATCATTTACAAAAGAAGAGCTAGAAAAGAAAGAAGCCTTCTACAATTTTACAATTCAAGATCCAGATGTTTCAGAACAACCTGGAGTAAGCATCTTTTACAAGAACAAATTAAATCTCATATTTCATACTTATTCTGCTTATGGACGTGGAATAGATATACTAAATACTGCATACAACTATCTCGATCTAGTTCCAAAGGGACGGGACGAGGAAGGTTATGATTTTCCTATGGCATGGGTTCGTCGTCATGATGAATATGGTAAATAATTTCTTCATTATTATTACAAATTTGGGAAAGTGAAAAAGTACGAAAGAACTATTCAAATTGAGGTAAAAACAAAAACAGAAAACAATTTCAACGATAACAAGAAAGAAGATAACAAAAAAAGAATCAATGTTTTCTTGTCTACTTTTATATTTGTGCTTTGTCTAACTTTGATAACAATATCGCTTTCATCCACACTCTCAAATACCAATTATTCAGCTTCTTTTTTTGTGTATGCAAAAAAATAGAGTGAAATGGACAATGTTATCATATTATTGATTCATATCTAGCAGTTTTGTTGTTCATTAAACTTAACGGTCTTTCACTAACTAACTAACTACAATTTCACTTACTAATTTATATAATTACCCAAGGATAGTAGATAACCCAAGGATAGTAGATAACCCAAGATACTATATATGGTACAAAATCAGTGTTAATCAAATATATAGGTTTACACATTATATAAATTCTTAGGTACACCTATATCAAGTCCATAATGATATTAATATTGGATGACCGATACATATAAATAATCTCATAATGTATCGTATATCCAATATGATAGATGAACATAAAAATATGAAACTTAAATTAAATAGTTTTATTGCTTCCAAATCTGTACAGTTATCCCAGACTAAAAATAAAACATCATCTTGGTTCATTTTATCTATTCTTAGTAGTACTCTTTTAGCAGTAATGTTTTCAGAAACAATGTTACTTCCAGCAATACCTGAGATAATGAACGATTTTAATATATCTTATAATACAGCAATATGGGTATTTAGTGCCTATTTAATCGTGGCAGCAGTAATGACACCTATAAGTGGCAGACTATCAGACATATATGGAAAAAAGAAAATTCTATTGGCACTACTTATACTTTATACCGTGGGTATTATTGCAGGAGGTTTTACAAATAGTATTTCAACGCTTCTAATTTCGAGAATTGTTCAAGGTGTTGGGTTAGCAGCTGTTCCTGTAGCATTCAGTATCTTACGAGATGTATTTCCTGTAGAAAAACTTTCAATTGCAATAGGAGTATTTAGTTCAGCATATTCAGCTGGTTCAGTCTTAGGTTTATTATTTGGTGCTAGCATTATACAATCTTTTGGTTGGCATGCTACATTCTTTTTGATAGCACCTGTAGCAGCAATAGTAACAACAATAATAGCAACGTTCGTTCCTTCAAGAAAATCACCACAACAATCAGTAAAAAGCATTAATACTATAGATAAA
>DASUCH010000009.1:0-17262 GCA_035762785.1 Nitrososphaeraceae archaeon
GTAATGCAATAAAATCTGCATCAAAATCTCAAATTGAACTATTAGAGAAATATGATAAAGTTTATCTTGATCTGGAAAATCTCACTGATATAATAACTAACGTAAGATTAATGGTAACTAAAAATAAAAATAATAATTTATATTAACTTCATAGAATTTTGAACCACATTTTTAATACTGTTTGATTGTAATAATTATATGTTCATTCCTCTGGATTAGTGCTATTTTAAATTTATTTAATTTACATTTGTGATATAGTATTGTAATTTTTAATATGTTTTTAGTAATTGGTGTAAGATAAATTTATATAGTGTCATAACTATTACATATTGTAAGTAATAAAATGTGGAAAGAACCGATTAATTTTAGTAAAATATTGGATGATCTCAATAGAGAATTTTCAACCGCAGAAGAATTGTTAAACAAAATGTTTAGTAAAACATTCCGAGAAGGAGAAGCACATCCATTGGGAAGCGAATTACCCTATTATTACGGTTATCAGATCAGGGTCGGACCTGATGGTAAACCCCATGTTAGAGAGTTTGGTAATGTCAGACCTTCAATGAGAGGATTAGTGGAACAAAGCGAAATTAGGAAGCCCTTGGTTGATACGAATTTCAATGAAAAAGAGAATACATATGTAATTACAGCTGAGATGCCAGGAGTCACGAAGGAAGATATCAAATTAAGTGTTTCACAACAAACTGTTACAATAAGAGCAGATCATGCAGGGAAAAAATACCTAGCTGAAGTTCCAATTAATGTAGAATTGGATGAAGCTTCCGCCAAAGCTACATATACAAATGGGATAGTCGAATTAAAAATAAAAACAAAGGAGCAACCAAAGCTTAAATCTAAAGAGATAAAGGTTGAATAAAATCCAATTTTTTATTTTTACGTTTAATAGTATAATATATGAAGTGATTTTAAAAAATGAATAATTATTCTAATTCTGGCAATAACAGTTTTATATTAAAAGTTGCAGAAACCTTTTCTAAATTTGTAGGACGAGGAATTTCACTTATTGATCCAAGAATCGTTGAAGAATATGATCTTAGAACAGGTGATGTTTTAGAGCTTACCCACCAGAATACATCTAAGAAAAGTTATGTTTTACTTTGGTCCAGTAACCCAAATGACTACGGTAAGGGGTTGATTAGAATTGATGGCTACACAAGAGAAAACATTTCAGTTGGAATAGATGATCAAGTAACCGTACAAAAGGTCACTGTTGAAAAGGCTGAGGAAATCAAAATGTCTCCAATTGAAGATCTCAATATAGTTGGTTTAGAAGACTTTTTGTTGGAAAAATTAAAGGGAAGAGTTGTTGCCAAAGATGATGTTATACTTTTTAATATATTGGGGAAACGTATAGGTTTCATAATAGTATCTACAAAACCACAAAATCGAGCATTATTAATAAATTCAGATACTAAATTCAAAATTGGATCTAAATCTAGTAATTCTGTTCAAGACAAAAAGATTGATCGAATTACATATGAGGATATAGGAGGAATCAAGAATGAGGTACAAAAAGTACGAGAAATGATTGAACTTCCATTAAGGCATCCAGAACTTTTTGATAAAATTGGAATAGAGGCACCAAAGGGTGTATTATTACATGGACCTCCAGGTACGGGAAAGACCTTGCTTGCAAAAGCAGTAGCTAATGAGACAAACGCTAATTTCTATTCTATTGGTGGTCCTGAAATAATGAGCAAATTTTATGGGGAAAGTGAAGAAAAGTTAAGAGATATCTTCTTACGGGCACAAGAAAAGGCTCCTAGTATAATATTTATAGATGAAATTGATTCTATTGCACCAAAAAGGGATGAAGTATCCGGTGATGTTGAGAAAAGAATTGTATCTCAGCTTTTGACTTTAATGGATGGACTCAAAACACGAGGTAAAGTCGTTGTAATTGCAGCTACGAATAGACAAAACGCAATTGATCCTGCATTGAGGAGACCAGGTAGGTTTGACAGAGAAATTGAAATTGGTATTCCCGATGAAGAGGGACGTTATGACATTCTTCAAATTCATACCAGAGGAATGCCATTGGAACAAAACATTGATCTAAAATCTTACGCCAAAGTTACTCATGGATTTGTAGGTGCAGACTTGGAAATGGTGGCGAAAGAGTCTGCAATGAGATCGTTACGTCGAATTATACCTGAAATAAATTTAAAAGAGTCAAAAATTCCAATAGACGTCCTAAATAAAATAAAAATAACCAGCAAAGATTTTGATGATGCTTTAAAAGATGTTCATCCATCTGCAATGAGGGAAGTTTTAGTGCAAAAACCAGATATAGAATGGAAAGATATTGGAGGTCTATATAATGTTAAAGAAGAATTAAAGGAAGTAATAGAATGGACACTTAAACATGCCGATCTTTTTAGCAAAGCAGCAATAAAACCGCCTAAGGGAATATTATTATATGGACCTGCCGGGACTGGAAAAACACTATTAGCTAAAGCCGTTGCCTCAACTTCCGAATCAAATTTTATTAGTATAAAAGGTCCAGAGCTTTTATCAAAATGGGTTGGAGAATCTGAAAAAGGAGTTAGAGAAATATTTAGAAAAGCTAGACAAGCAGCACCTTGTATAATATTTTTTGATGAAATAGATGCTATTGCTCCACGAAGATCTGGATCTGATGGTGTAGGAGGAGGAGATTCACATGTAACTGAAAGATTGGTTAGCCAAATGTTAACTGAGATAGATGGGTTGGAAGACCTCAAAGGAGTGGTGATTATCGGTGCAACTAATAGACCTGATATTATTGACGGAGCTTTGTTAAGACCTGGAAGATTTGATCGTCTTTTAGAAATACCAATACCTGATAATGCTACCCGAAAACAAATTTTTCAGATACACCTAAAAAAGAAACCATTAGGCTCTGATGTTGATATTGATAAACTAGTAGATTTAACAGACAGCTTTACTGGTGCAGAGATAGAAGCTTTAGTTAATGCTGCAGCTATTGTAGCAGTAAAAGAACATGTCATAGTGAGAGAACAAAAAGAAATCAACAATAATCAAAAAATAGATACGGATATAACAGATACATCTAAAGTTAATGAAAAAAAAGAGAATATAATAAAAGAAGAGTTAGAAATAACTATGAAACATTTTCAAAGCTCCTTTAGTAAAATTGCAAAGAAAAATAAACCCTCGCTGCCTAGAATTAGTAGCATAGCATAATCTCCTCCTCGAAAATAATAATAATAATAATAATAATAATAATTTTTTTGTGTCTGTACTGCTAAAATCTTGTAATTAACGATTGACATACTGATTGATGTCATTTAAGCTATATTGATACAAAAAATAATTTCTATAAAAAAATTTGTATTTATTAATATGTATATATATCATTTCAACGTTCAGAATAAAAGTATTGACTCAATTATAACTATAATTTTTTTATTTTAGAAATGTAAATTTATGTGAAAAGTTTTAACGGCTTAGATACTTAATGGTTTCATCTTTTCTATGCTCAAAGAGTTGTCTTAATATTTTAATAAAAAATATTGAAACAATTTTTCCAAAAATTCCATATGGTAAACTATATTCAACTTCATCGATAATTTCTGTTTTATTCTCGTTGATTTTTTTAAATTTATGTGTATGTTTCCATTTGTTTAAAGGTCCTTCTAACATTTCATCTATATATTCATATTGCTGAAATAAAGTTATTTTTGAACGCCATGTACTCTGTATAATTATTATTTTAGCTGAAATAATCGTTTCTTGACCAAGAATAATTTTTTGATGTAGTCTTTATTATTTTCAAACTTAACTTTTTTGGGGTAATAATTTCCAAATGTCTAATATCAGTATAAAATTCCCACACTTTTTCAATATCCTCATTTATAATAAATTTATTGATAAATTGAATCAAGCAAATAAATATTAGAGATGATGTAATTCAAATGTTGTCATAGGTTCAATAAGTCTATGAAATTTAATATATAATAAATATTAGCTTTATATTGAATTGTAGAATATTTACTTTTATCTTGTCTAAGAATATTTTGGTTATTCAAAATATAGGATGCGAACATTTAGGTAATCTAGCCAAACTATTTGAATTAGATGGATTTAATGTAACTATATTCAACTCCCAGAAACATTCGATTCCTACGGATCTCATTTCTTACTCAGGTATTATTATATTGGGAGGACCTATGTCGGTGTATGATAATTATGATTACTTAAAAAATGAACAAAAATTAATTAAAACAGCAGTAGACATGAATATACCTACCTTGGGAATATGTCTTGGTTCTCAATTAATCGCCAAGGCAATGGGTGGAAAGGTTTATCCCGGAAACTCAAAAGAGATAGGTTGGCATGATATTGAAATTACTGATAATGGAAGTAGAGATATATTTAATGGAATTGCAACTTTAAAAAATACGGTTTTTCACTGGCATGGAGATACATTTGAGCTTCCCAACTCTGCAATCATTTTAGCAAAATCTGATAAATATATACAAGCTTTTCGTATAAAGACTGCTATAGGAATTCAATTTCATATTGAGGTAGATGAATCTATGATCGATGAATGGATAAGAGTTTACTCAAAAGAACTATCTGATTTGGATTTAGACAAATCTAAAATCACATCTTACCAAAAAATGCAGGTTATCAATCTTCGAATATTATGTATCTCTATTTATAATAATTTCAAGAAAATGATTCATCATTATGATCACAAATATAATCATCAAAAACATTCAAGCTAATAATTTTATATATATTCATTTATACTCCTCTTTTAATTTCAAGCATCTAGTAAACTCGGGTTATCTTTCATAATGTTTACCAATTTCTTAATTTTCTTAATACTTTCTGTATGCCGATGATGTACTAAGCCTTCTGCATCTTTGTTAGCAGTTTGTTTATCTAGAATATAGCTAAAAGTCGATGAATCGCTATCATATCGACCAAAAATTTTACTTATAATATATACATCATTGAATACATTTTTACCTTCCAAATATGAAGAATACTAGGAATAAACTTGATCGGCTACTAGCCTAGGTTAAATTTTTCAAAGATAAATAAGCCATAACAAACTTTATATTTTAAAAGAAAGGATGAAAAAGAAGAAAAGGAAAAATTATCTAGTTTTGTGTTTGATTTGTTATTGGAACTACTGGTCTGCTCTTCAAAGTAACTTGTTTATCTATAATTTCTCCATCTCTGTATACTGATAATGTTGCATTCTCATTTACAGCCTTGTTTAATTCTAAATAGGATATCAAATCTTCCATCTTGATTATTTGTTTATTATCTATGGCTGTAATAATATCTCCTCCTTTCTTTTCACCATATTGATTGATGTTACTGCCATTCAATCCTGCTAAATCTGCAGGGCTGCTTTTAACTATGGTATCTATAATAACACCTTTTTGAGTCCTATCTACTTTTTCCCTTTTAGCAATGTCTGCAGTTAGTGTGTTTCCAGTTACACCAAGCCATGGATGAGTATAATTTTTCTCTTCCATCAATACAGGAATTATTCTCAATATTGTATCGGAAGGAACAGCCAAGCCTATACCCCCAGGAAAAATACCTGCTGTATTAACTCCTATAACTTCTCCTTTCATATTTAATAGTGGCCCTCCTGAATTACCAGGATTGATTAATGCATCAGTTTGAATAGCATTGGGTATTGAAAACCCTCTTTCATCTATAGATAACAATCTACCTATCTGACTAACAATTCCTGTTGTCATTGAACTCTCTAACCCAAAAGGATTACCTACTGCTACTACTTGATCACCAACCCTAAGATCAGAGGAGTTTCCAACTACTAATGGTTTAGGTATGTCGGTTGTATTTTCATTAATCTTTATAACTGCTAAATCACTAAAAGGATCTGTTCCAGTTATATTAGCTGTGTATCTATCTCCATTAATAAGAGTTACATCAACGGCTTCTGCATTTTCGACAACATGATTATTTGTAACAATGAATCCTTTATCATTATAAATAAATCCAGAACCTAATGATGTAGTATTCTCCTTATCCGGTCCCAATGGGTTAGCAGGAGGCATTGTTTTTGTTACTTGAACTATTGAATTTTCTACCAATTCAAAGAGATCATTTAAGGATAAACTCTTGTCGTCGTCGTTGGTGTTGCTAGAGGTTAGGTCCAAATTTTGTGCATTGGCTACTCCAAAAAAAGTACCACTGGCTAAAAATATTAGCATTAAAACAATAGTACTGCTATCCCTATTGATTATGACTTTTGACATCTGAAACATTAAAGTATTTTTGTTATTTCTATATGTTTCTTTTAAGTTAGGTTAGATAAGATATCTGAGCGGTTATATCTCTCTCTATTTGTTTAGATAACTTTGGTATTTCTTAATAATCTTAGCACAATATCACTTCTTTTATCTATAATTAATTGCGCGTTTCGTGGTAATTTGCTATTATCAGTTATACTTATTAGTTGTACTGGCAAAGAATGTTTGTGAATATATATAATAAGAATTTAAATTTCTTAGGGTTTTCCAATTTAGAAGTTTCATTGTTTATTTTAATTGTTTCCACATTAGGGTCTTTTATGCAAATTTCAGGGGCCAGTTGGGATGTCACTTCTCACCTCTTAAATCAGCCAGATTCCTTTTTTACCCCATCTCATGCTATGCTATATATTGGAATAGGGCTACTAGCATTTTCTGCTGGAGTGGGTTCTTACCTATTAAGAAGAAAGAAAATTATACAGTACGACTCTATATCTCTTTCTTTTAAATTATTAATAATAGGATCATTTTTGTCATTGATTGCAGGCCCATTGGATTATTTCTGGCATCAAAGTTTCGGACTGGATGGTCTACTAAGTCCAACTCATATCACCTTGGCCACAGGAATGCTAATTAATTCTGTTGCAGTTTTCATCGGTTTATATGGAGTAATGAATAATATCTCATCCCGTAAAAATTTAGCTAAAATTTTTCTTATTCCTAGTCTCAGTTCATTATGGTTTACATCCATATGGTATGTCTTTATACTAGTTTTACCATTTTCTGAATCTGATTTTTTTAATTTTAACTTAGATACATATAGTGCAACTTTGATAGCAAGTATTTTTCTTCCTCTCATTAACTCTATTATGTTTCTATGCTCCTCTAAGGTATTCAATAATACTTTTGGTTATGCATCTATAACAGTTTCTTTATTAGTATTAGTAAATACTCTTTCAACTATTCTTCCGACTGGTGATATACTCTCTCCTATTATTCCATGGTATTTCGTTAGTATTTTAGGAGCCTCTCTTCTTGCAGATATACTATTAAATTCAAACTTTATTAGAACTTATATTAAACAATTTAAAAATAATAAATTGATAGCGGGTTCTATATTTGGATCAATTTTCTATTTTTTTAATTATCCCATGATCGTATGGACATACGGAACCTTTCTAAATACAAATTTAGGTTCTTTAAATGCCGTATTACCAACATTTCTAAATACTATTGTAACTTTAACTTTGATTACGGTACCTGTTGGGGCAGTTATGGGATTATTTGGATACATAATATTCTCAAAGATAGAAAAATCTTTAAAGACTTTAATTAAAGGAAGAAATTCTACTATTATTAAATCAGATCACTAAATCAATAACAATGAATATAAAACATGTTTTTAACCTAATTATTTTTAATTAGTTAAAATTTCAACACCATAGGGTGATCTGTTATCTTGGAAATTGCATCTGTAATTTTTACAGTAAGTAGAGCAAATTGATCATCTACCATTTGATCATCTACCATAAACACTCCATCTTGTCCAACCAAGATGAGAATATTTCCTGCTGAACCTTAAAGCATGTACAGGCTATCATTTAATTTTATTGTTTTAATTGTAACATTATTTTCATCTTGAGCGTAAGCTTCATAAGAATCATCATCGTGGCTACATAAAATGAATAATAATCTACCTACAACAACTAAAAATAATATGTTTCAAATATTTGAATTTCTAAGATTTATTGTTGAGATCAATGCTAAACAATTGGACATTGATAAATTCGTTTCGTTAATATGTATATGATTAATAAATAAAAGTATTTCACTATGATATAATTAAATCATTAGTTGAAGACTTGAATCAATTAACAATCTGACATTGTTTATCTTTTACATAATTTTATTTCATATTCTAAAAAAGTATTAAGAATGTAGCTATTACCTATTTTCTTTTTGAATAAGATAGAAATTGATATCTTAAATTGGATATCTATATAGATCTAAGATTTTATATAGGATAGTTATTTCTTCCAAGATTGCTTAATATACAGTACAGATATGAAAAACGACTACAGAATTGAACATATTACAATTCCGATTGGGCTAAAAGATGTGTTAAACAAAGCAGGATTTACGATTGAATCTATACTTAACAATGAACCTTCAAAGATAGCACAAGATCTAGGAATTGATGAATATGTTGGAAAAATAATATTTGATGAAACAAAAAGAAAATTTGAAAATCTTAGAAACGCCTTTTGAGCAATATCGTAAGTTTTTTAACGATTTGATTAATTAAATTATTTAAAAGTTAAACTAATTTGATATTTTATTTCTCAATTAATTATTGAATTAATTAAAGTTATTAAGTTTATTACATTCTAATTTCACAACTAATTGTTAATGAGATTATTCAACTATTTTATGTGAAAATAACTAAATTTTAGTAAAATATTATCTACAATTTATTAATTTATCTACTTTAAATAATAATAATCTCTTTAAACTAAGATATGGATGTAATATTATGGATTGTAACCTATACTAGAAATTTACCAAAGCAAGTTATAAGTTTAAATGAAATATAGATAGAAGGAAAAAAAATAATAGATTACTTATTTTATCTTTTTAAGATAACAGAAAGTATTTCAAATTAACAATAATTATAATCTCTACAATATTTTAATTTTATTTTTTAAGTCTGAAGATAAATAAATAGAACAAATTAAGTAATATAAACAATAGAGAAAAATATTCATCGTCACTATTGTTACTGTAACCTTATTATATAATTATCCTCATTCTCATTACTTCATATCTACACCCAATATTCCAGCATCTCCCCAATTTTCTTTTGATACTTCGTAAATCAAAACTCTCATGTTTTCCTCTTTTGAATTCAAAATGCGCGCTGTTTCCTTGGTCAAGACCCTTACTAATTCTCTTTTTTGTTCAAGAGTTCTACCTTCACTCATTGTTATTTGTATTACAGGCATTTTAATAGTTATTAAAAATCTTATAAAATCAAATTTATGAATGTTGTTATACTACCTGAATTAAATAAGTCATGATTGAGATAGAAAATACTTTCATAACTTTTTTATTATAATATCAACTTTTATCATTGTATTGAAAAAAAATAATATTGTAGTAAAGTTTACTTCAATTGTTACCATAGCCATTTTTGTTATTTCATTTTCTATGGTTGATCAGCTATCTCGTGTTTTTGCTCATAGTTTTAATTCTGATGATTCATCTTATTTTCTAGGTTTAGATAAACGAACCAAAATAGAGTTAGAACTTGCAGAGAAAAACTATCCTCTAAATATAACTTTATCCATGGACCATTCTGATAATGCCGCAAGATTAGTATATGATATTTATTATGCTGACGATGACATTGTGGAAGATAGTGATTTTATAAAAAGATATAACAAAGAAGTTTCCTCTTCTAATACAACTACCTATGCATTAGTTGTTGCTGACCTTTTAGATGAAGTATTAAGAGGATATGCTGATGCATTAGCAATAGATACAGATCTTACAAATATGTCTAACTTAGTCCTCTTAGACGAGTTGAAAAAACTACCAAAGCAATCTAATTCTACAAATCTCTCATCAGATAGTTCAGATAATAATAATGAGGAAACTGCATCAGAACAATCTAAACTCTTCTCAACGAATAATCCAATATATAATTATGCTGATTATGAAACAGCAAAGGCATTATTAGTTGAAATTAAAGACATATTTAAAAATCATCTAAAATCATCATCAGATATTGCTACCCTCAGTAGTAGTAACAGTCAATCTGTAAATGCTATTTCAAAACTAGAAAAGGAGCTGGAGAAACTATCTAATCTAATTAATAATAAAGGTTCTCCAGCACAGGTGATGGAATTGGTTCATTTACAAATACATCCATCTTTGCAGACTGGATTTGGATTACAAACAAAAATGAACATGGATGGACAAATGAACATGGATGGACAAATGAACATGGATGAATGATATAACTTTAATATCTCAAGAATATTCGTGATATATTAAATTTATATAATTTTTTGTTTCCTTGGGAAATATTTTTAATCAATTAGCTAGTTATCTAGGCAAAAATGCAAGAAAAATTTCTTGAGCTATTATTTGATATGAAGGAAGATTTATCTTTAGACAAATTTTACAATATTAATTACTATTGATAAGGAAATCATGGATAGTTTTTTTATTTGCAATTATTTTATCATTTGAATCAATTCTAATTGAATACCTTACACTATTATTAAGAATATCTCCATTAGCTATATCTGCTTTTAGTATTGCTATATCAGGTGTTCTGTTATTATTAATCTTGAATTTGGTAAGTAATAGACAAACCTCTCTATGTTATTCTTCAATTAAAGATTTTATTCCTGCTTCTATTTTCCTTTCAATTGGTATATTTACATGGTATGATGCAGTAAGTAGAGTGGGTGCATCAAAAGAAAGCCTATTGGCAGGACCAATTGAAATTATAACAGTACTCTTTTTAGCAAGAATCTTCCTTCATGAAAAATTAAATAAAAAACAATTATCAGGAATTTGTATAGCATTTGTAGGATTTATACTTGTACTATTAAGTGATCGTAATACTGGTAACAATGGAATTATAAATGTTACTATAATAGAAGTTGACTTATTGAATTTTTCTATTTCATTTGGAGATATCGAGGCAATTATTTCTGCTATATCTTTTGCATTAGCAGTATTTTTTTTAGCTAGATTATCAAAAAAATATTCTCCATTAGAAATTTCGGGGATGTGTTTGCTATTATCAGGATTTATTTTAATTATAGTAATGCTAATCTTTACTCCGGAATTGTCTGTCAATTTGTTTATGTCATATTGGTATATATTCATAACATTTTCTCTGTTACCGTTAATAGGTACTATTTGTTATGTTGAAGGCATAAAAAGAATAGGAGCTTCCTTAACATCTACAATAGCATCCTCTAGAATCCTGTTAACATTAATGATTCAAATATTATTAACTCATATTGGAATTAGAAATACTTTGCCTGATAATATATTTTTAGCATTAATAGGTGGAATACTAGGTATTACTGGAATAATTATCATACATACACATTTTTATTTTTCCAAACATAAAAGTTAATTGTAACACCCCCTGATTATACAACTTGAATATGCTATACTCCCAACAAATTTTTATAATATTATAATATAAGTTGGTTGTTGTTGTTGATGATGATGTTATTTCAACGGGAGACAATGTTAGTAGTTGTACACAATTAATTGCTTTGAACAAAATAAACAAATAGAAAAGTTTTATGATCTTTATCATAAATTATATTTAGATATATGGGGCAACTATGATAACCTTGCTCTTCATATGGGATATTATGATACCTCTATAAAGTCACACGAAGAATCCTTATTAAGATTAAATGAGATTATTTTTGATATGGCAAAAATAAGACAAAATGACCTTGTATTAGATGCAGGTTGTGGAGTAGGAGGTAGTTCCATCTGGCTAGCAAAGTTGAAAGGTTGTAAAGTTATTGGCATTTCATTAGCTAAAAAGGAGATAAAGCTAGCTCGTAAATTCGCAAAGCAAAATAAAGTCGATAATATTATAAGATTTGAAGCAATGAATATGATTAAAACAAACTTCTCCGATAATTTTTTTAATGTTATTATTGCAATAGAAAGTACTTGCTATATTATAAACAAATTATTCTTTTTAAAAGAAGCTTCTAGAATTCTTAAACAAGGAGAACGGTTAATAATTTCAGACTATTTCTTTAATAAATCGTACTCTTTAACAGAAAAATATTATATGAATTGTATTAATAAAGAGTCTTCAATTAATCTTTGTTCCTTTGAAGAGTTTGAGAATCTTATGAAATTAAGTGGATTCGGAGATATTAAACAATATAATATTAGTTCTAATATCAAAGAATCATATGAAAAAGGAATCATCAAATTATCCAAATTAATTGAAACAGTTACAGATCCTTTATTGAAAAAAGAAATATTGGAAGAAAAAAAAAGAAATTCATTAGAATTGTTCTGTTTAAATAGGAAAATTTTACATTATGGAATTGTTAGTGCAATTAAAATTTAATTTTATTCATCATCATTCTAAGATAATTTACTTAATGCATTATACAATTGAGATTTATTCTTTTTAAATTTCACTGCTCTAAAAATAATTATAAATAATTATGGAATATAAAGTAATAAGATATATTTATAAGAATGTTTAGTAACAGGATTTAAACTCTTTCTTTTCTTTTTTAAGTATCCAAATAGTTATATAAATTTTTTAGCTAAAAATTATGTAAATATGACCATATACTTTATATTCTTTAAAAAAAATACCATAATATCCTGAAATCTTGTATTTTATGTGGTAAAGTTATAAAAAAAGATACACTTGTTACTTATAGTAAGATGATAAATAATTTACTTTATGAATATAATTTTGACACAAAAGATTGTTCTCTTTTGTTTAAGAGGCTTTCTAGTGTTTATGGCGAAAGTTTTGAACTTGAAGCACTAGGTTCGATAGAGAGATGTCTTTTAATTTAATAGCTAATCTACTAGCTTTTGCGAATACTTTAAAACATAGAAAATATTACTAATACATATCTCGAATATTGAATAACCAAAATGAAAATACTCCTACGTATACAAAAAATAAAGAAAAAGTAGAAGCAAAAGAAGAAGTTATGTTAAAATGCTCGTTATGTGGGAAAAAATTATTTGCTAATGAATCCAGTGATATTATAATTGAAGAGATCGCTGGAGCACAATACCATTTTGATAATCCTCAATGTGTTATTATGTTTAAGAGGTTAAATCACGCCTATGGAATAAACCTCAAAAATTTTATGGGTACCACTCAATTTATTTCTGATCCATTTTGGGATAAAACAATCCCAACAGAGGAAGAAATTAATGAAATTAACAAAGAATCAAGCAAACCCGACATACGAGTAATTGATAATCCTGAAGAGGCTTTAAAAAGAGGTAACCAACTAATTGAGTCTGCAACAAATGAAATATTGTTATTATTTTCGTCCGCTAATGCTCTTTATAGACGATTTGCACACGCAAATGGTTTCACTATTGTAAGAGAATTAATTCAAGCACATAAGGATATTAAAATCAGAGTTCTTACACCTTTTGATGATAAAATATGTGATTTAGTAAATGAAATGAAGAAATTCCCGAATATAGAGGTAAAGTTGTTAGCAGAACCCCTTCACTTAAAAGTTACAATTGTTGTAGTAGATAGGAGTTATTCAATGGCAGTGGAATTAGTAAATGATGATGTGGATAACTCTATAGAGGCGATGGGATTATCTACTTTTTCAAATAGCAAGTCAACTGTATTATATTATGTTTCTATTTTTGAGAGTTTGTGGAAACAAGCAGATATCTATAAAAAAGCAGAAGAACTATATGACCAACTGAAATATAAGAATGAAACACAAAAACAGTTTCTCAATATCGCTGCTCATGAATTACGCAATCCTATTCAACCAATTTTAGGTTTAGCCGAGGTAATGCTTTCTAATAAAAACTTGAATGTAATACAACAGGAAGAGCTGCTAAGAATAATAATTAACAATGCAAAAAAATTACACTTTCTTACAAATAATCTTTTAGATGTAGCACGCATAGATGAAAATCTTTTGTCATTAGAGTTGCAAGAGTTTGATATAGTTGGACTAGCTAATGATGTTATAAAAGAAGTAAAAAATCAAATTACTAATAATAAAAAAATCAAAATACACCTTCAATGCACTGAAAAATCTCTTAATGTTAATGGAGATAAAATTAGATTAAATCAGGTTTTTCTCAATCTTATTAATAATGCAATTAAATATACTGATGAGGGGAATATTTTAGTCTCTATTAAAAGAAGTAATGTGAATGGCAATAGTAATAATAATCCTAATAATACCTATACCCATAATGATACGGTTGCCCTTGTTCAAATCATAGATAATGGTATGGGAATTCAAGAGAACATAAAAGAAAAACTATTTTCTAAATTTATTAAAGGTACAAAAATGGGTACAGGCCTTGGATTGTTTATTTGCAAAAACATTGTAGAAAGTCATGGAGGGAATATCTGGGCCGAAAATAATCCCGATAAAGGTGCTACATTTAGCTTCACAATACCAACAAAAAGTATAATCCGATAAGTTAAATATTATTACTGGTTTTTATTCTAATTGTTGTATTTTTTTTAACAAATTATTGGTAATTCTTGTAGAGCCTCTTATTTACTTGAATAAATATTTTTATATATTGACTGGAATATTTCTGTTATACTCGCAGTATGAAAAAACGAATACTAATAGTTGATGATGACCAAGGAACAACCCTTCCTTTCAAAATGGGATTAGAAAATCAAGGGTTTACAGTAGAGACGTTTAATGACCCAAAATTGGCATTGCTAAATTTTAGGAGCAATTATTTTGATTTATCTCTTATAGATGTTAGAATGGAAGGAATGAATGGTTTTGAATTAGTTCAGGAATTAAAAAAGATCGATAAAAATTTGAAAGTTTGTTTTATAACTTCTTTTAAAGCCTATTATGATTCTTTAATTCAAGAATACCCTAACATGGATCACAAATGTTTCATCCAAAAACCAATATCAATTGACGATTTAATCAAACATATAGAGAAAGTTTTACCTGGATTAAAAAATTGATATTATGATAATTGTGTTAATATAACAACGAGGACAATTGTGATAACATGACAAAGTGTATAGCCTTCCATTCATATAAGGGAGGAACCGGTAAAACAACAATTTCAGCAAATTTTAGCGCATTATTAGCAAAAAAAGGATATAATGTATATTTACTGGATCTTGATGTTTATGCTCCTAGTCTTGGATCATATTTTGACATACATGAACCAAAAAAATGGATAAACGATTTTCTTCTTGGAAATGCTTCAGTTGATGATGTTTGTATAGATATTACTAAAAAGATTCCGGGTGATTTAAAGGGAACGTTAAATGTTGGATTTGCTAATTCTAGTAAAGAAGAAATTTACAAACTGGAGGGTAACGTATCTAGACAAAGTTCTCAGATGCAATTGCTTAGAAATTTTATACTTTTGAGAGAAGAACTCTTTGTTAAAAAAAATGCTGACTTTGTAATAATTGATACTAGCCCAGGAATTAGGTACTGGTCGATTAATACCCTTGCTGTTTCAGATATAGTTATATTAACCCTAAAAATGGGTGACCTGGATATTGAAGGCACGAAAAAAATGGCCCAAGAGATTTATGGTGCATTCACCAAATTTGGAACGTTATGCTATTTATTGTTAAATAGAGGGCCTGGTTACTGTTCAATTCCAGAATTTCAAAAAAATCCTGTTAATATTACCGAAAAAAATAGAGGTAACTCGAGACATTATAGTTCCCTAGGAGATTTATCAAGCACAATAGATATAGATATAATTTCAGAAATACCTTGTTACTGCGATATTCAATTTAGTACAAAAGAATTTCTAACTGGACTAGAATATCCAGAGCATCCCTTTACCCTCAAACTTGCAAATCTTGCATCTAAACTAGAAACAAATGAAACTTATAGTCAACAACAACAACAACAATAGAAGAATAAAATTATTATAGAAAATACTTTTATTTTTTCCAAAATTCATATCATAGTGCCAACAAGGTTAAATACTTTATAAAGAATTAAGGAATATGCAAAAAATCCATTCCACTTCAAATAGCATAATAGGTCTTTTAGAAAACATCGACATTTCTCAAATAAAGCCATTCAAATATTCTTATCGACGAAATATGAGCGAGGATTTAAATGAATTGTGCTATTCAATAAAGGAAAAAGGACTTTTACATCCTATTATTGTTAGAATGAATGAAGATGGAGGATATGAAATTGTTGCAGGTAGTAGAAGGTATAATGCTTGTAAGCTGCTTGGTTGGAGAAAGATTTTTTGTCAGGTTGTAGAGTTAGAGGATAAAGATGCATTTGAGGTGTCTTTAATAGAAAATATTCATTCCAAAAATCTCAATCCCATAGAGGAAGCTAATGCATTCCAAGACTATGTCAAAAATTATGGTTGGGGAGGAATATCGGAATTAGCTGCCAGGTTGGGAAAAAGTGTCAGTTATGTAGATAAACGCATAAGATTGCTTGATCTACCACCAGATGTTATTGAATCTCTTTCTACAGGTAGTTTAAGTGTAAGTATTGGAGATGAACTGCTACCGTTAAAGGAAAAAGAACAACAATCAAAGCTAGCTGAATTGATAAAGCAACGAAAACTATCATCCAGACAAGTGCGTGAGTTAAAGAATGAAATGAAAAGTGCTGACAACCCGTATGATATATTAGACTTTCAAACAAAAATAATTGATATCGATGCAAAAACCCAAAAATCTTTCGATAAAGCTATTATTGCCATAAGAGTTGCTATGAATAAATTGGCTTCAGTTATTAATGATGTAGAAGATAATTGGACCGTGTATGAAATCCTTTTACAACACAAGAATATGCTGCACAACCAGATAGATATTCTTTACAAGGAAAAGAAAAAGATCTAAGCCGTCTCAAATTTTTCGGCGCCGAAAAATTTTTATCAATTTTTTATCATTAAGTGTTATTTTTATAAAGCTGTTAAATTTATATTTTTAAATTCATTATAAATAAAAAAAAATATAATTCTACATTCGTTGAACCAGATTGTATTGCTATATAGATAAAAATGAAGAAAGGATGATTACTAAAAAGGTAAATAAACTATAGTTTTCTACTATAGTTATTGGATATTATTAATTATTCTAAATCAAATTCAATATTTAGAATAAAATATGAACTTAAATACCTATTATTTGGTTTTTTACTTACAGCTTCTGTAAGTTCAATATTTATTTATATAATTATATACATTTTAGATGTAGAAAAAACTAACAAGTATAATAGTT
>DASUCH010000010.1:0-8967 GCA_035762785.1 Nitrososphaeraceae archaeon
AATGTATAACTATTTAAGCAATATTTTTATGGATATAAAAATTGTTTTCATATAATTCATTAAGTTGTTTAAGTTCCTCTTCTTTTAGGTATAAGCCATCTGACATTTCTGAAAATAATTTCAGTTCTTCTAAACTTAGTATAGTAGGTATTACTACAGAAATAGGTTTTTGAGATAAAATAAATTTGATCGCTAATTGTGATATTGTCCAATCTTTATATTCTGCAATTGATTTCATTTTCTCTATTTTTTTTAATGCTTCCATTATCCATTCTTTCTTTCTATAACTTCTATGATCATTTTGATTCAAAATTGTTTTTTCTGTTACTTTGCCTGTTAGTAACCCTGAAGCATCAGGAACCCTGACCATTATACCCACATCATATACGTTTTCATTATCTATAGAATGAGATGAATTTTCAATTACAGTATTCAAAAAAGAACGTCCTGGATCTTGCTCTAAAATATTATAAACTGTTTGTAAACATGTTATATTTCTATTTTTTATTGCGTATAGACCTTCTTCTTCCCATCCTATAGCTGGACCTAGTGCTATTCCGTGGCTTTTAATAATCCCTTCAGTAACAAGGCTATCCAATGCATAAAATAAATCATTATTTTTAATTGCATCCATTTTTGGATTATGTAAGCTATAAACATCTATGTAATCTGTTTGTAATCTTTCCATACTTTTTTCCAATGCAAAGTGCAAGAATTTAGGATTGTGTTTTTGAGGAATTTCGTTATGTCCTATTTGTTCATGGTCATACATATCATAACCCCATTTTGTAGAATAAACTATTTCATTTCTCATGTCTTTAAAGACTTGACCAATTAGTTTTTCGCTTTTACCTTTTCCATACATATCCGCACTTTCAAAGAAGTTAATTCCTAAATCATATGCCTTTTTTAACATCTTTATCGCTTCATCATCATCTATTTTTTTTCCCCACCAGTCTAGCCCTATAACCCAAGCACCAAATCCAATCTCACTTACTTTTATTCCACTTCTACCTAATTTCCTATATTTCATTTTCCAATTACCTTCCTAATGTTATTAACAGATTCATAAAATATACCATCATTTATTACAGGGTCTATTAGAGTTTTTTCGTTTAATGCCTCTACTTTGTTAGTATTTATTGATTCATAAGTATCATAATCTGTATTTTGCCTTTTTAATTTTTGAGACTTGTGGAATTCTCTATCTGTTTCGATATCTATCCATGATTTGCATCCTGCCCACTTATCATTAATATCAACAATTAATGGTTTTCTTAACTTATAAATTCGTAATAATAAAACATTCATTGGTTTACTTGAATTATAATTCATTCGCATAGTAACATATTCGTCACTCCATATATGATAATCTCTTAACTCTGAAAGTGTTAATTTATCTGAAATCTCTATAACATCTTCTACTTTCGCGAGTAATTTTATGATATTATTACTTGCAGTGTTAACATTCTTATCATTCTTCTTATCAAATTTTTTTCTGGTATTGTTATTGTAGTATTTATTTTGTTCTTCTAATATTTCCTTTAGTTTTTCTTTATACTCAGCTTTAATTGATTCGACAGATTGGTGTTCAAATGTAGGATAAAGTAAAAATTCATTATGTTTAACCTCAAATCCTTTTCTATATTCCATAATGCCTCCCTTACGAAGCAATAACATCTGTTTTCCTTCTTCCAGAGCTTTACAAACAATAGCCCATTCTTTAAGTGCAATCATCAATATATTCATTCATCCTAAACTTTTTATAACTTGCCCAATATTTTTATGGAGACAGACAATCATAGGAGTATCTTTAACAACATACTTACTAACCTTAGTTTCACGTAACTTTATAATTAAGTTTTGAAAATCATTCAGATCATCTGTTTCGAAAGCGAGCATGAAATCCTGATCATGAATTCCAAAGGAATACGATGTATTTAGTCTAATATTTGGAAACTTTCTTCCAACTTCTATATGTTCTTCCATCATTTTTTTCCTTTTTTCAAAAGGGAGAAGATACCATTCTCTTGATTTTATAAATGGATATACTACGTTATATTTAAGTGGTTTTTGATTAGTCATAAAACCTGACTTTACTTGATTTGAATAAATTGATTTTCTTGAACTAGATAAATAGATTTGAGAAGGTTCAATATACTTCCCTAGTACAGTATAATAAATCTTTGATGTGAATATCTGCATTTTCTCAACAGAATCTGCAATCATCCATAACATGAAATCTGTATCACTTCTTAGACCTATTGTTGAATATGAAATAACTTTCATTTTGGTATTTGCGACCTCCAATAAACTTTCACATTCTTTAGCTGCTTCTTCTTTTCCTATTTCATTTAACCATCTCCATTTTGGATCAACTTTAAAAAAGGAAAAATTGAGGAAAAGCTGCTCTTCTTTTTTTATACCCTCGGTTTTTATTTCATTTTCTATTGGTATAATTTGCTTTTCTCTAGAATTATTATTATTAGAGTCCGATTTATTGTTTTTATTATTATTATTATTAAATGACATTAATATAAAAAAAGGGAATTAACCGTATTATATATTTAAAATTTAAAATTAAAATATATACCAAAACTTTATTCTTCTAAACCTAACCATCCATAACCTTTAGTTTCTAATTCTTCTGATAATTGTTTTCCGCCAGATTTGATAATTTTCCCTTTTGCCATTACATGAACTTTATCAAGTTTTGTAAGATAGCGTAAAATTCTAGCATAGTGCGTAATTACAACAACTCCAGCTCCTGTATTGATCAATTTATTTATTGCCTCAGCAACTGCTTTTACTGCGTCAATATCTAAACCTGAGTCTGGTTCATCTAATATAGCTATATTTGGTCTTAATACCAACATTTGCATAACTTCAGATCTTTTCTTTTCTCCTCCAGAGAAACCTTCATTTAAATACCTTCCAAGAAATGATTGATCTAAGCCCACATTATTTAGATTTTTTTTAACATATTCATGAAATTCTTTAACGGTAAGAAAAACTTCTCTATCATTTTGATCTTCCGTCAAAGATTTGTTTAAAGTATTATAAGCATTTCTTAAAAAATGACTATAACCTACACCTGAAATCTCAATGGGGTATTGAAATCCTAAAAATATTCCTAGTTTAGCTCTTTCATCAGTAGATAATTCTAATATACTTTTTCCTTTAACAATAATTTCTCCAGAAGTAACAGAATATTTTGGATGTCCTAAGAGTACATTTGCAAAGGTGCTTTTCCCTGACCCATTTACACCCATAATAGCATGTACTTCATTTTTATCAATTTCTAAATTTAAACCATTTAATATCTTTTTTCCATCGATACTTACATTCAGATCTTTAACCTGTAAAAAAACCATAATTTAATAATCTAATTAATTACATATAAAGCATTCATTATCTGAAAATTTGGTAGATTATCTAGTAAAATATGTATAACCTTGAAAATTTAATAAATGTCTTATATAAAAATAAAGTGTTTGGTTATTTATCAGTTACTCAACCTTTAAGGTACCTGTCATATAGGGATGAACCGTACAATAATATGGGTGTTCACCTGCATCAATTTCTTCAGTTTGTAAAATTCCTGATTCTCCTCCCATAATTAAACTAGTATCGAATATCTTTGCTGAATTTGGATCGTTAGGTCCTGCACCATTTGTAACTGTATGAGGAATCGGATCAAGATTTTCGACTTTAATTACATTGCCTTTTTTAACTGAAAGTTCTTTTGGATCATAGTCCGGATTACCTTGTGTTGCAGCACCTTCAAGAATTGTCAATGTTACATCAGCTTTAACAGTTGCAGGATCTATTTTTGATTCTGTATTTGAACTAGCTTGTGCTGTCGGTGGAGGAGGAGGAGGAAGATCTTGTCTATAGATTGATTTTGTATTCCCGGGTGTAGGTGGAAGATCAGAAAATATAGTAAATGAAATTACTCCAACAATTGCACCTATTCCCAATATTCCTAAAAAAATAATCTTTTCATTGAGTCCCATTTAACTGATCATGGATTCGAATAAGGTCTTAATTAATTTTTTTAATAAATAATCAAGTTTGAGCAAATTTTATTTATTTATTACTTAAGGAAAATCAAAGTTGTTATTTATTTAAATTGAAAAAAAGATAATAAAAATATTATAAATTACAGTCTATTGATTAAGAAGTTCTGTATTAATAATAATAGATTTAAAAACGATACACAATTATTATAATATTTATAATTCTAAAAATAATGAAAGAAATGCCTGCTTTTATAAAATGTTCTATCTGTAACAGTAAAATTTCTTTATTTAGATATAAAGCAATGAAACAATGGAATATTCAAGGATATTTATGTAATGATTGTTATTCTAAAAAGTTAACAGAACACTATATTTATAGAAAAGAAAATAGTAATTATAATAAAAAAACTGATTTATAATTTACTAACTAATCTTTTATGATTAGAATATTGAATTATATTATTATATTTACATAGATCAATTCAATTAAATTAATTCTTATGTTAGAACCTATTGATATTATAACCCTCGTTTATATGTAGTAGTCGGTAGATTTTTAAGAGTGCATTGGACAAAAATCTTGAATTACTATTGGACTTATCTATAAATATTTTGGAGAAGACAGATGAAAAAATAATACTAAAATTTAATAATATTCCAAGACAGTATTTGAATGCTATCAGAAGGATCGCGATCAGCGAAGTTCCAACATTAGCAATTGACGATGTAGTTATTCTAGAAAATTCATCCGTTATGCATGATGAGGCAATAGCTCATAGATTGGGATTAATTCCTTTAAGAACGGAATTAAATAGATTTGTCTTTTCAAATCAGTGTGATTGTAACAATACATTGGGTTGTTCTAAATGTCGTATATTGTTGATTTTAGATGCTGAATCCTCAGAAAAAACACGACTTGTATTGTCTGGCGACTTGGTATCAGAAGATGAATATGTGAAACCGGTAAGTAAAAGTATACCAATAATTACTCTTGCCCCTGGACAAAAATTAAAATTTGAAGCCTATGCAAGATTAGGCACAGGAAAAGATCATGCAAAGTGGCAACCTACATCTTCAGCTGTTGTTAAAGATGGTAATGACAAAGACGAAACAATCCTTATAATTGAAACTACCGGTTCATTAACTGCAGAAGAAACTATAAAAACAGCATTAAAAATTATAAATTCTAAAATAAATAATTTTGGTGATGTAATAAAATCATTAGAAATACCATCTAAAACTAGGTAGATTTATTTGGGGATTATTAATATGGAAGATGATGAGGTTAAAACCATGTTTGCTCATACTTTAAATGATAATATTAAATGGACTTTGCGTATTGCATACAAAAAAACTAAAACTCCTTTATGGAAAGCACTAGAAAAAAAGATCGAAAGTTCTCGATCTAATAAATCTGAAATTAATATTGGTAAATTAGAAAACCTTACTAAAGATGGAGAAACTATTATAATTCCAGGAAAGGTCCTAGGTAATGGGGTTCTTACACATAAATTGAATGTAGCTGCATTCTCCATTTCAATTCCTGCAATTAACAAGATACTTGATGCAGGAGGAAAAGTTATTACCATCAATGATTTTGTAAATCAATATTCAGATGGAAAAGGTGTAAGAATAATTGGATAAATCTAATAATAATAATACTGTTTCAAATATCAATAAACAAATAATAGTTGATGCTTCCAATTGTATTGCCGGTCGAATATGTTCTAATGTATCAAAACTTTTAATTCAAGGCAATAGAGTAGCAATAATCAATTCTGAAAGAGCAATGTTATCAGGAAATAGATATAAAACAATTGAAGATTATAAAAAACATCTTGAAGTAGGTTCTGTTACTAATCCCATTCACGGACCTTATCATCCAAGAAGACCAGATAGAATATTGACTAAAATGGTTAGAGGAATGATTTCAAGGAGAAAGTCAAGCGGTATCCTAGCCTTTAAACGTTTGAGAGTCTATATAGGAAAGCCAACAGAATTTAAAAGTTCAAAGGAAATAAAAATTTTTGATGATGCTAAAATAACAAAATCTGAATCATATTACATTACAATTGGAGATATTGCAAAACAAATAGGTTGGAAAGGAGAATAATAAGAGATGACTAAAACTACTACTATAGATCTCTATCCAGGTCAGAGAAAAACGTCAAGAGCCGTTGCTACTATTTCCAAAGGAAATGGTAAAGTTCGAATTAATAATATTCCAGCTGAAATCATACAACCAGATATCTCAAAAGAGTTGATATTGACTCCTATGAATATAATTGGAGATATAAGAGATAAAATTGATATTACCGTAAAAGTTGAAGGTGGTGGATTTATGGGACAAGCTTTTGCAAGTGCAGTAGCAATATCACGAGCCTTATCAGGAGAAGCTAAAGGAGGACGTGATCCAAAGGATCATCCATTATCAAAAAGTATAAGACAAGAAATCCGAAAAAAAATAACTGAATTTGATAGACATTTACTCGCAGGAGATCCCAGACAAACTGAATCAAAGAAATTCGGTGGGCCAGGTGCTCGAAGAAAAAAACAGAAATCATACCGTTAATTATTATTTTTATTTACATTGAAATATTTCAATTAGTGTTAAATCTCTATGCATATATATTACAAAATCTCATTTTTAATAATTAAATGACTGATAATAAATTATCAATAGTCCGGTTAATACTTAATGCAGATAAATTCGAAATTTTAGTTAAACCTGACCCAGCACTAGATTACAAGCTAGGAAAAAAGGTAGATATTTCTAATATTTTGGTTTCAGATGAAATTTATTCTGATGCTAATAAAGGTACACGTGTTCCTAATGAAAAATTAATTAAAAATTTTAAAACTAAAGATCAAATAGAAATTGCAAAACAAATACTTGAACATGGTGATGTTAATCTTACAACTGATCAGCGTAGGCGAATGGTTGAAGAGAAGAAAAAACAGATTATTCAATATATTAGTAGAAATTTTATTGATCCAAAAACACATCTTCCCCATCCGCCATTAAGAATAGAAAATGCAATGGAACAAATTCGTTTAGTAATAGATCCCTTTAAGAGATCAGAGGAACAAGCAAAAAAAATTATTGATTCTCTTAGAAAAATTTTACCATTAAAATCAGAAAATCTTCAATTAATTGTTACTGTTCCATCACAATTTTCTGCTCAGTCTTATAGTATTATAAAAGGCATAGGAGATCTCAAAGATGAAAAATGGCTTCAGGATGGATCTTTACAAGTAATTATAGAAATAAATGCTGGAATACGCGGAACTTTTATTGAAAGAATAAATTCTATTACCAAAGGCTCTGCTCAAATTCAAGAACAATAATAACAATGAATAAATACCATTTATTAAAATAGGAAATTGGAACTTGAGAAAAGAGATAAAATCGTTATATAGTGATACATACAAGATACTTTTCTTTATTAATGTTACTAATAAGGAGATGTTATTATAATTCATGTTAGAAATAAAGAAGAGATATGTTATTCCCGGTGATGTGATTATAGAAGGAAATTATAGACCATTAATGAATGTAATAAAAAAAGATAATGTTATAATTGCTACTAGAATAGGGATTGCCGAATCAAGTAAAGATGGCATAAAAGTTATTCCTTTATCAGGTGTTTATATTCCGAGAATAAATGATATAGTCATTGGAAAAATTATAGATAATTCTTCATTATCTTGGGAAGTAGATATTAATGCATGTTTTTCAGCTCATCTTCCGGCTCAGGATGTGTTTGGGAGAGATTTTTCTCCTGCAAAAGATGATATGAAAAAAAGACTTGCACCAGGTGATTTGGTAACAGCGAGAATAATAACTTTTGACAGAACAAGAGATCCAATGTTAACCATTCAGGAAAAGGATTTAGGTAAGATTTCTAATGGTGAATTTTTAAAAATATCCTCAACACGTGTTCCTCGTTTAATAGGGAAAAGAGGTTCTATGATACAAACAATTGAACAAGCTACACAAACTAGAATTTTAATTGGGCAAAATGGGATACTTGTTGTAACTGGAAAAAATGATGAAGGTATTGCTCTTGCTTTTAAAGCTATAAAATTAGTTGAGGAAGAAGCACATACCTCAAATTTAACACAAAAAGTGAAAGATTTGCTAAATGTTTCTGAGGAGGCAGCACAAACAGAAACTAATAATAGTTCTATGAATAACGAAGACTATGTCAACAATAGTAATACAGATAACAATTCCAAAGATATGGCAAATGATCATAGTTCAAATATTACTACTACTGAATCTCCAAAAGAGGTTCAACCTAATTAAGAATAGAGGATAAAGATTATGGATCAAACCATTCTAATAGATGAAAATGGAAAGCGTACTGACGGTCGATCTATTGATGATTTAAGAGATGTTAAGATTACTGTAGGAGTCTTAAAGAATGCAGATGGATCTGCCTCTATAGAATTTGGTAAAAATAAAATTATAGTAGCAGTATATGGGCCAAGGGAAGTTCATCCTAAACATATGGCTCTTCCAGATCGATGTGTCTTAAGATGTAGATATCATATGTCACCTTTTTCAACAGATACTAGAAAAAACCCAGCTCCCTCAAGAAGAGAAGTTGAAATTTCAAAGGTAATGCGTGAAGCATTAGAACCAGCAATAATGTTAGAGGATTATCCTAGAGCTGCTATTGATATTTTTGTTGAAGTATTACAGGCAGATGGTGGCTCCAGATGTGCAGGAATTGCCGCTGCATCAGTAGCTTTAGCTGATGCTGGAGTTAATATGCGAGACTTGGTGGCAGCATGTGCTGCTGGAAAAGTAAATGATAAAATAGTTCTTGATATCAATGACATTGAAGATAAAGAAGGATCAGCAGATATGCCCGTTGCATATTTACCAAATCTTGAACAGATAACCTTATTACAATTAGATGGAATATTAACTGAATCT
>DASUCH010000011.1:0-36962 GCA_035762785.1 Nitrososphaeraceae archaeon
TTCTAACCATTCATAGACATTAACTGGACAGGCTTCTATACATGCACCATCACCTATGCAAATATCAAAATCTACACAGACACTATCTCCCCATATTCCTAACTGTCCAGGAGGATCAACAGGCCCCCAAACACTAATCCCTTTAAATTTGCCAACTTTTTGTCGCTTAGATTTAAAAGAGGTATCTATTGGGCCCTCAACTTTGGAATGATCGGTTCCGCTCCCTGTAAGTGAGAGAGTTGTTTCACCGATAACAGGTTTACTAGTAGGAGGTGTGATAGAGGAGGGTACATTAGAGCCACCATGTGGAACTTGAACGGTCGATTGTATCATAGGAGCAGACTTAGCCGCAATTTCTTGAATAGATTGAGCAGCTATCAATTTCTGTCTTTTAATTATACAAAGTTGAGAATGTATTTCTTTCATGCTTTCTAAAGTTAATTCATTGGAATGAGTTAAAAGAGAGCCACATTCTATGCAGATAAATTCACGGGCCATAATCTATTTTAGAGCATGCCATTAATCAATATTTGGTTGAAGATAATGCTAGACTATTTCAAGCAAAAATAAATATTCTTATCTTATATATCTAGACAAATTAAATCTACATGTGATAGGATTAGGAGCTTCATATTGGAGACAAGTTATCTCAACGTTACGGGATATTATACCAGTGTATGATAAAGTTAATCGAGTAATATCACTTGGAAAGGATGATATATATCGTTATGAAGGTATCAACGGAAATGTAAAATCAGGGGATCTTGTTTTGGACGCAGGCTCTGGTTTTGGTAATATGTCTCTGACAACATTTAAAATCACTGTAAATAAAGTAAGGATAGTTATGTATGATCCGATATTTGAAATGTTACAAAGTTCTAGACAACGATTAGTTGTAGACCTCAAATCATCTGGTATTTTTGAATTTATGCCTTTTAAAGATAATACATTCGATGTTGTAATGTGTGGTTATTCTTTAAGAGATGCAATTAATTTAGAAAATGCCATTTCAGAAATTCATCGAATTTTAAAAAAAAATGGACGATTTCTAATAGTAGATTTAGGAAAACCAGACAATAAGATAATACGATTAGGAGTTTCTATATATTTAAAATATATTATTAAAATTTTTGCATATCTAATAGCAAGACAAACAGGACTTAAATTTCAGACTCTATATGGAACTTTTGTAAAGTGGCCAGAAAATCACAAATTAAATTCATTGTTAAAAAAGCAATTTTCGCAAGTTTATTTTAGTACCAAATTAATGGGTGGATCTATTATTGTATCATCAATAAAATAAATTTGTTATGAATTTGTTGAGCTCTATAATATATAAAAAGTATAACCACAAATCAAAGAATAAGTTACTTAATTTTTAATAGCGATCTTGTCACAATTATAATACCTATAATTGGAAACAAAGATATAAAGAGATAAGGAAAGATTGATAGGAATATAGAAGGCTCAAAGACTCCCATTACTACATCAACTCATATTCAGGTTACATTTTTGTTTTCTTTGAAATGTGAATAGGCTTCTTTTAAATATTTATCTAATTGATATTTCCAATTAGTAAAGCCTTCTGGATGATGTGGATAGTTGTTATAATGTTCTACTAACTTTTTATTCATTTGTGATGTATATTTTAAATCTCCTGCCAAATTTTTATTTAAAGCACCTCTTATTAACATTCCTAGCTTATTTACTGTACTAAAATCAGGATGTTCGCCTTGACTGATTTTTTCAATATCAAATTTTGAAAGAAAATTTTTCATGCCATAATCTATTTGCTCGTTGGATAAACTTTGTAACATTCTTCTGAAAACTTCCAATCCTGCAGTTTTATATCCATATTCTTTAATAAAATCAGTATTGTATTTCCAAAGACCGCTCTCTGATAAATCGGACGCTTGAATTGATTCTACAGCATTCTTTCCAGCGATAGTTGCAGCAATTATAGCTGGTCCAATTCCGCCTGCATCTAAAGGTTTTGGCATCCATGCTGAGTCTCCTACTAACATATAGCCATTCCCTACTAAACAATCGTTTTGTCTTCTTACCGAAACTTGCCATGTTCCCCAAGTATTATTTTGGTCCTCTTCGGTATTAGGAATTTCTGGGTCGGAAATTATTGGATTTAATTTAACATATTCATCGATGAGATTTTTTAAATTCTTTGTAGTACCATGATTTTGATTATATAAATTAAAAGCTAATTGTTGTACTCCTAGTCCTATATTGACCTTATCATCCCCTTTAGGGAAAACCCATGCATAACCTCCTGGCGCTAATTTTTGATCTAAATGAATTATACAATAGTCTGGATCAAAGTAAGTTTTATCTTCACCATTTACCTTGAAATTATAAATGTAACGACCGGTTGACTCTAAATCATTTCTATCGATCTTTTTTTCAATATATGATTTGATAGGTAAATTTGTTCGAAGAACAGATGTTACCCCTGTACAATCAATCGTTAATTTTGCAGTTTTTTTTATTATCTTTTTCGTTTTAAGTTCTTCTCCTTCGACTCCAATGACAAAACTTTCATCTCGTAACAATGATCGTAGAGCAACATTTTCCATTACTTCAACTCCTAATTTTCTAGCATCTTGTAACTGTTTCTGAGGTAAGAGTCTTCTATTGAGTAAATAGCCATCACCATCAAAAGAAATTCCAGTTTTATGATCAGGTGAATAGGCTATTACTCCTTTAACAGCATGTTCGATTTCTGGCCAACCCCAAGATATACCTATTTTACTGGTCATATAATCAACGCTGTTCTTTCCTACTGCGTCTCCACAAATCCAACCATTCAAGGTCTTTTTGCCTAGATCTAAAAAGGAATTTCTATCAATTACAAGGATTTTCAAAGATTGTTTTGAATAAAAAGCAGCGGATGTAGCAACAATCATTCCGGCTAATCCTCCTCCTGCTATAATAATGTCATATTCTGGTACATTGTAGGGCATAAATTATTTGTTTTGCAAAAGTACAATATTTATAGTTAAGTCAATTTTAATGAAGAAGTTCAAGAAAAATGAGAAATTAAAAAATAATTTGAATCATCATATTTTTTTTCATTGGTAAATCAAATAAGATTTAAATGTACAGTGAACCTCACTAGAAAAGCTTCAATCTGAAACTTTCTAAATGTTAATACAAGTTGAATATTGAATAGATATGTAATTACCACAGATTGAGATTTTTAAAAATATAATTTAAAACAGAATATAATTATAGATAATCAAGAAAATATTTGTAGCGTTTTTCTACTTCTTTATTTTCACCATTTTGAACTCTTTCTATTTCTTTCTTTAATAAACTACATGCATATTTTTTAAATTTTTCACTATCATTACCTTGTGGAAAAGTAGAGAGAGAATATTCAAAGTGTTTCATAAATTCAATAACTTTGTTTCTAAATTCACCAATACTTGGATTCGAAATATTATTAACTTTGTACCATGATGTCGCACAAGCAGTTGAATAAATTTTCGCTAAATCTTCGACCAATCTTTCTATTTCAAAAAAGTCAGGCATAGTATTGATTTAGTAAATAGGTTATATCAAATTATAAGTTATATTATTTTAAAGTTGGTCTAATAGTGATAATAATTTTAGAACTACAAAGAATTTCTTTACATCGATTTCTAATAGTTACTTCTGTTACCCCAGCAAGTCCGGAAACATCGATTTGTAAAATATTCATTCCAAGAAGAACTGATGATAAATAAATATAAGCTGCAGCAATACCATTAGGAGATTTTCCATCGACAAGTAAGTTTTTTGCTGTTTTATGTGCTAAATCTATGGCTAGTCTTTCTATCCTTGTGTCCAGTTTTGCAAGATTGATTAATTTGGCTATATAATGATCTATTGAAAGAGTATGAGAAATACAATTTAACATGTTCTTTGGTTTATTTATAGAGTTTTTATCATTTGTTTTGATTAACTGATAATTGGACAAGAAAAAAGAAGTATTAGAAATATCATTATTTTGTGGATGATTATATTTATTGCCCTGTTCCCCAAACTTACCATTGTATATTCCTAATTCCATAGACATTATCCTATAGTATTTTGATGCTAGTTTTAAGGTAGACTTGTCCTTAGAAGAGATACCAGTGGCCTCAACAATCTCGTCTAAAGATCGAACAATTGAACATCTTTTACAAGCTAGATAAATTGTAGCAGCTGATATACAAGAAACTGATTTTCCTTTTGCATCTTTATTTTTTTCATAGTTTCGATAAATCATTGCTGCAGTTTCAATTAATATTTTGGGTAAACTAAGATTAGAACAGGTTTCTGAAATTTTTGATAGAACGTTAGACAGTCGTCTATCTTTTGAGGAAGAAACACGTATTCTAGAATGCCATTTTCTTAAACTGGTTAAATGTTCTGCCATTTGAGAATTGATTGTTTTTCCTCCATAATCTTTTAAACCGCTTCCTATTTCTGTTCTTAAACCATAATCGTGTTGAGAGAAACTCATGGCCCCACTTGCTCTTGCAATACGACTCTTTTCTTCAAAATCTTTAGATATGGATTCAGGACCATAATCGTTAACCTCGTCTAATACAACGTATCCACAATTTTGACAGAGAAATTCTCCTTTGCTAAAATCATGAATTAGACCAGAATTACATTCTGGACAATTGCTACAATATTCTAAATAAATCATTAATTTTTTCGCCTCTGTCTCTGGCCACGGATTTTCTTAAATCCTTTTGTAAACCTCTTATTTGGATTTTTAGAAATAAACCTAAAGACTTTTTCACCTGATTTGCCTTCAAAATTTTCATCTAATAATATTACTGAAGCATAAGGCGAATTCACAGGACCAATAAGTTCATTTACATTTCCGATTTTTTTACCATGAGAGTCTACAATGGTATCACCAGCATTGATTTTTATCATCTCAAAAAGTTTTAAGATAAGACGACCACTTTTCGCCTTATGAATAATTTCACCTACCTCTGTCAAGAGTTATACTATAAATTCCTTGTTTTCATATCCTTCGGTCAACATATATTAATAAAATTGATAAAAGAAATTAAAAAAAGTACTTTAAGAATCGGTTTGATTATTGTGCTCTTTTATTCTTAGTCCTGCGAGTTAATATTCTGGATGATAGGGAAGAAAGTATCTCTGATTTTTGTCTCTTAAAGGTTTTGGAGATCATGATATATCCAGATCGGACATACGATCTACGAGGAAAACGGGCATGATCGTTTGACTGATCCAAAGTTACGTCTAAGCCTTCATCTTTTGCTGCCTCATATAATTCAGAAAATGTTGGATCGAAGACTGCATTATCTCTCTTAACCCTTCTTCCCTTTTTCTTTGAAAGGTTTTTATTAATATAATCTAGCCAAATTATAATATGATCATAATCTTTCAATAATTTTAATGGGATATCTTCATTATTTTAATTTTCTGTAGTAAACTAATAGACACTAAATAGTGAATCCAAATACGAACTAGAATTACCGCTATCTTTTAAGTAGAGTCCTTGGTCAATATAGCATTTATATTCCCACTTTGACCTGGTCTTGAAATTATTTTAGCGATACCTAATTCTGTTTCGACAAAAGCACCTTTACTTAGAACTCCACGCCTTTCATAATCTTTGTTAGCAGGATTCTTAACTACTCTAATGATTTTTGTTTTACTGGTTTTTTTATTTTCCTTATCATTTAAATTAAGAAATTCACTATATTTTATGGCAAATTTAAGATTACTACCTCTAACTCGCCTTGCAACAATGCTATCTTTACCTACTATAGGTTCATTGGGGTACCTATCGATTTCAGATTTTCGCCGCATCCTTGATGGCTTAAGCCTACCACCAGTAAATTTATTACCAGCTAGATTTTCAATGGATTTTCGCATTCTTAGGAGTGATAAAATCTCTAATTAAGACTTTTCTACCGGTTTAAGGATATACTATCCTTTATTATATTTAAATCAGATATTCCAAAATAATCTTGGAATTTTTTAGTTGTTTTATAAACTTTTAATCTTCCTACTGATTCATGTTCGATAAATCCTAACTGTTCCAAATATTTAACATGTGAATAGGCTTGAGTTCCCCTTATGTGTACCAATCTCTTAGAAGTAATTGGTTGTTCATATACTACATAAGACAAAGTTTTCAATGCAGAGGATTGAAGTATAGGTTGTTTAGCAAATTTTCTTATAAGAGAACCGTATTCTGACTTGAGCTGAAGAACATAATTTCCATCTTCCAACTCTTTTAGCTCTAATGCATAGAAAACCTCGTTGATTTTTTTTGTTAAACCCAAAAGTATTTTTTTTATTTTTTCTCTTGAATTCAATCCAGTTGCTTTCACTAATTCCTCAATTGACATTGGTCTCCCAGAGGAATATAGTGCCGCCTCTACTCTTGCTACAATTTCTTTTTCTGGAAGACTCTCTTTCAAAATCAAGATAATTTTATAAATAAAATTTATTAATATTAAATTATACTTTTAATCTTCTTATTTCTATATCCAAGGATTTATCCAACTCTACTAAGTCTATCTTTCCTTTCATTGCAAGATGTAGTAAAGCTATAAAAATTCTGGCTACTTCTAACCTATCACAATTCTCAATCAATTTACTAAATAGTATAGTTGCGGTTAATCTTAATGAATGCATTATAAATTCCTCCTTTTCTTCCAAAATTTTTTCAAATTTAATTAAATAATGATCAAGATCAAAAATCTCTACTGGTTCTAACTCTACAAGGTTTCTGTTTTTCATGGTGGAATTATTTAAAGAAGAAATAATATTTTCTAGTACATTAAGCAAATCTTCCAAAGAAACTGGATAAGTTGATGATAATCTAAATGGAAAATCTATCAATTTTAGGTGAGGTATTTCCTTTTCATTTGAAACATCATAAATTTTTTTTTCCATTGAAAGTTTTTCTAGCTGAAAAATGCTTTCTACCTTCAATCGATAGATAAGGGTAGAAGACCAGGCAGCGATTCCACAAACTCTAAGATCTTTTTTTCCACTAGAATTAATAATATTCAGTAGTAATTCTAATAATCTTGAAATATTTATTTCCCATACATTACGTTTACCTAATAAAGACGTATTGAAGAGTAAATTTAGTGGAGGAAGTGCTAGGGATGATTTACAATTTTCTTCTTCAATCATTTTTAAGGGTTGAATGTTAACGTGAAAAACTATAAAAACATATTGTAAATATATTATGTTTTCAACCAGTCTAAGGGAATATCTTGGTAAATTCCGTTAGGTAATGTTCTTCTAATAGATATAGGTAACGCTTTTTTTTCTAGTTCTTCAATAGCTAGTGAAATAGAGCTTCTCGCATTTACATTCCCTTTAATCATAAGAGGTGCTCCGTATGATATCTGTAAAGAACGAGCGCCTGTTATCCTTGCTTTTTCAAATCTTGTTAACCTTTTTGGACCAATTAAAATTTCTTTGCCTTGGCTATTGATTTCTCGTAAAATAAACTCAAATTCGTCATATTCGACAAATTCTTCTTTACGTAGAGATACTGGTACTTGAGGTGTTATTTCTTCTTGTTTTGCCAATACCTTTTTATTTTTTATACGAGATTTTGGTGTTTTTGTATCCGATTTTGAACGTAATTCTTTTTTCTTTTGTTTTGACGATTTTCTAACTGTAGTTTTTTTTTCATTTTTATCTTTAGATTCCTCTATAGTTTTATCAATCTCTTTATTATTTAATTCCTCAACCAAGAATACTGCAAAAGCTTATTTAAATATAATTAAACGTTACGAATTTAAGGTAATTGCTCATCAACCTTTATTAAGAGGATATAATGTCAAACGAGAATCATTTTTACTCTGTATCAAGAATAGCCATAAAAGGATTACTAGAGAAGAAGGAAGTATTAAAGGGGCAACTTATACGTCATTTAGCTCCTCTTACTATATCTCAATTGGTAAAAGCTTTTCCCCTTCATGGAGCAGTTCATTATAATTTGGATGTTTTCTGTTATATCCAGACACAATTAGTTATAGGCCAAGAAAAACCTAAAAAAAAGTTTTCCAAGGGAGATATTACCTTAATGACATCCACTGGGTCTATATGTTTTTTCTTAAAAGATGCCTCTGTCTCCTATCCTATGAACCTGATTGGAAAAATAACTTCAAGAATTGAAGTCCTAACTAATTTAAGACCTATAGATTCACTAACTATAAAAAGAGAGATTGAAGCAACTTGTTAGACCAGAACATACATAGTTTGGTTAAGTAGTATTTAAAGAGTAAACTTTATGTCCACTATAACCTCCAATGAATTTGACAATTCCTTTTGATTCTAAATTTTTAATATAATTGTTTGCGATTGAAATTTTTACACCTAATACTTTTGATATAGATTGCACAGTAATGGCCTTCATTCCTTTTAGTATAGTAGTATCATTGATATCTTCTATTAATACTGAAGATTTATGTTTTTGACTTTTGATTTGAGGCTTCGTTTCATCCTTTTTAGACTTGTTAGTAGCATCGCTTGGTTGTTGTCCAGTAGTTTTAGAGGAACTTAGGGTCTTTTTCTTAACTCCACCCATATTAATTACTTGAAATCTTTTTAGTTATAAATATTATACTTGTCTATGAAAATTCAAATCATATTTTATAAATAATCAACTTAACCAGAATAATTATTGGATTTTTCAACTATAGCCGAAATTTTTGAAGAGATGCACAAGACTAATAGCAGATTAGTATTAATAGATCACTTAGTTACGCTTTTTCAGAGAACTCCCTTTAATATAATCAACAAAATAATTTATCTTCTTCAAGGAAAACTATCTCCAGCATTTGAAGGAATCGAATTAGGATTAGGAGAAAAATTGACCATTAAGGCTATAGCAGAGTCTTCAGGAATTAGTGTTAAAGAAGTTGAAGAGAAATTAGGTAGTGTAGGGGATTTAGGAGAAACCGCAAAAGTAATTGCAAAAAATAAATATCAACAGACCCTCATTAGAGAGAAAATTACTATAGAAAGAATATACTCGACCTTTGCAAAAATAGCAAAAACCACAGGATCTCAATCTCAAATTATTAAACTTCGTTTAGTTAGTAGTTTATTAAATGATGCCACTCCCTTAGAAAGCAAATATATCATAAAATTCCTCCTAGGCACTTTGAGATTAGGAATAGCTGAATATTCTATAATTGATGCTTTGGCAATAGCCTTTACAGGAAATAAAAACAATCGGAAAAAGATAGAAGAAACTTATAATGTATATACTGATCTAGGAAGAATTGCAGAAATATTATGTAAGAGAAATCTTGAAGGCTTAAATCAATTACGAATGATTCCACTAAAACCGATTCGACCAATGCTAGCAGAAAGAATATTGGATCCTACAGAAGGATTGAAAAAAGCGAATGGTAAAATAGCTTTTGAATATAAACTAGATGGTGAAAGAGTCCAAATCCACAAAGATAATTCAGAAGTACAATTATTTTCTAGAAGTCTGGAGAAAATAACAAACCATTATCCAGATATTGTGGATTCAATTAAAAAATTTTCTATTCAAAACTGCATTTTAGAAGCTGAAATAGTACCACTTGACTTAGAGACTAAAAGGATTCAACCATTTCAGGAATTAATGCACAGAAAAAGAAAATACAACATAGAGAACGTTATAATAAAGTATCCAATCAAGGTTTTCCTATTTGATATCCTGTATTTAGAAGGAAAAGATTTAACTGAATATGAGTATACAAAAAGAAGAGCAATTTTAGAATCTACAGTTAAGAAAAATAGGAATGACTCTATAGAGGTAGTCAAGCAGATTGTTTCATCAAAACTAAAAGACATAGAGATTTTTTTTCGGAAAGCCAAGGATGATGGCTGTGAAGGATTAATGTTAAAGCAATTAACTAGTAAATATAGAGCAGGTGCAAGGGAATTCTTATGGATGAAGTTAAAAAAAGAATATGATAATACATTAGGGGATAGTTTTGACCTTACTGTAATTGGAGCATTATTAGGTAGAGGAAAGCGTACAGGCTACTATGGAGCCCTTTTATTAGCTGTATATGACAAAAATTCTGATACATTTCAAAGTATTTGTAAAGTAGGAACGGGATTTTCTGATCGGGATTTAGAACTTATTTATAATGAACTAAAAAATTATGTTGTAGAAAAGAAGTATTATAATGTTAATAGTAATTTGAAAATGGATATATGGTTTACACCTAAATTAGTTCTAGAAGTTATAGCCTCTGAAATTACTCTCAGTCCATTGCATACAGCTGCTTATGATTTAGTACAAAAAAATTTTGGGCTAGCTTTAAGGTTTCCCAAATATTCAGGAAGAATACGAGTTGATAAAAAACCAGAAGATTCTACAAATACCAGTGAATTAATACAACTTTTTAATAAGCAAGTAAAACGGAACAAATTCTAATGTTTTGCTACCTATTCATTCATCAATATTACTAGAATTATTTCTTAAAATATTTCTAAATAGGCAAATTCTTATTCGTTTAAGGAAAAGAATTCATATATAATAATTATAATTTTAAATTTAAATTAATGGACCAGTGATTAATTTTATGACCAAGTGTAGCTACAAATTAGCTATTACTTTGGATATATAATTCTATTAACAAAAAGTAATTTTTAGTTAGGTATTTGTCTACAGTCTAGCAATTAATATAGTACTGAAACCATAAGAGAAATTTTAATTAATTATCATCTCTAATATTCTTCATCGGTTTAAGAGGAGGAGGTAATTTTTCCAATTTATGTGTTGGATTAGCAAGATAATGACGGGAAGCTCCTTCACCAGAAAGAACAATATTACATTCTAAACATTTGTATTTTATAGCCATAAACCAGCCCAGAAGTATGTAAAAACATACTTCCCTAAAAAGTCTATTGTTTAAGCTAAATTAATAAAAAAAATCAAAAAAATCATCACAATTATCGTAATTTTAGAATTTCTCTATTATCTGGAACAGATGATCTTATTCCAAATTTATTATGAATTGTACTTGCCGTATTTTCAGACTTAGTACGCTCTCCATGATTCACTAATACTCGCTTAGGTTTAATTCGGGAAACGAAACTCATTATCTGGTTAAAATCACTATGTCCACTAAATCCATCAATTTTTTGAGTTTTACATTTTAAGGGAATAACTTTGACTTTGCCATTTTTCTCCATCATGCTAACTTCATTTGTATTTCCATCAAGAACCCGTCTCCCTAATGTTCCATTGATTTGGTATGATACAAAAATTATTTTATTAGTTTCTTGTGTTGCAATTTCTTTAAAATATTCAACTGAAGGACCACCTTCCAACATACCTGAGGTGGCCATGATAATAGCTGGATTTGGGTCTTTCAATACTTCATCTCTTTTCCCCCATCCATTAACTACAGTAAAATATTCTGATTGAAAAGGGTTAATTCCCTGAGAAACTGACCGCCTTACATCTTGGCCAAGATAATGTGCGTAAGACATATGGATAGCACTAGCTTCTGAAATCATTCCTTCAATATAAATAGGGGATTCAATAAGTCTACCTTCTTTCATCTCTTTATCTAGTACAAGCATTATCTCTTGTGCACGTCCAACAGCAGGAACTGGAATAAGGACTTTGCCTCCATTGGCCAATGTTTTATTAATGTTCTCAGTAAAGCTATTATAAACGACTCTCTGATCCGGCATGAGATCACTAGATGCGCCGTACGTACTTTCAGTAATCAAAGTTTCTACCCTAGGATAATTTGAAACAGCACTATCTAATAACTGGGTTTTGGCATATTTATAATCACCAGAATAGAGGATATTATGAGCTCCTGAAATGTTAAGATGAACAGTTGCACTCCCCATTATGTGTCCAGCATTATTTAATGTAATTGTAATATCTGGTGAAATATCGGTAGGTTTTCCGTAAGGTAGTGTTATACAATGTTTTATTATTTCATTTATATCTCGGATTTCATATGGACAATAAACACCATTGTTTTGTGAAATTTTTACTGAATCTAATTGAAGTAAATTCATTAAAGGTAATGTTGGTTCAGTACAATAAACTGGGCCGTCGTATCCATATTTAAATAATGTTGGCAGAAATCCTTGATGGTCTATGTGAGCATGACTAATTATTATAGCATCTAATTCATCTAATTTAAAATCAAACCAATCGATTCTTGGGTATGCATCAATAGCATTATTCTCACCTGGATTGATTCCACAATCCAACATGATTTTACTCTCGGATGTCACAACAATGAAACAAGATCTTCCTACTTGTTTTACTCCACCTAGACAGAATATATAAACCTCTTTGTTATTCCAAGTTTTATTTTGTTTATTATTTAATAAAGTCCTTTCTGATGCATTTACATTTGGAGTTTCATCTTCTTTCATAATTAGCGGATCTCGGAAAACTCTTTTACCTAATTCTCGAAGAAAGTTAGTACGCTCTTTTGAAGAGCTTTTCAAAATTGTATGTATATTTTTTATACTCAGTGAAGGAATGTGCGGAGAACGTCTTAAATGTGCGATCCAACCTGTCGCTTCAGCTATACGTATAATAGTTTCAGAAACAACTGCTTCAGGTCTATTAACCTCCAAGACTACTTCACCTGTTGCATCATCACAAAATAGAGCAGAGACTATTACATCTTTAGGTAATATTCGAGATACAATAGACCTTGTTTCGTCTTCTTTAAGTCTGATTGATTGGTCAGATCTTACTACAAATCTTTTCTTTAAGTTTTTCGACAAAGATGATAAATAATATGTTAATTCGGTAAGAGAAAATCTGGGATTTTTTGTGTATAATGCAATATTTGGTCCTTCAAACCTAGCAGTAGTAATTTGTGACTCTTTAGGAATAGATTCAAAAATCGTTTTTATTATTTCTTCCTCATCTTTAACAATTTTAGGATTTCGATAACTTTTATCTACTGGTTGACTTTTCGTTTCATTAATAAATGATTTATCATTATTGTTTTTTTCATTACCATTTCCATTATTTTTTTTCATATTAATCAAATTTTTTCTTTTAATCCAATAATACCAATTATATATTTATTTTAAAATAAATTATCCATAAACATAAATTGAATCATATTTATTATTGATATCTCCATTAATATAGTTTTAGTCATATATTAATTACTTCAATTACAATATAAGTGAAAAAATTTTTTCTTTTCTTATCTTAAAACCCATGGCAAAGTAAATGCCAATATGACTATAATTACAAAAACGATACTTAAAATTGTAAAAGGTTTGATTTTCCTATTAGTTTTAAATTTGTTTTCAAGAAGTGTACCATACCACTGGCCTCCATCCAACATGGTTATAGGAAGGGCATTGAATATACCTACATTAAAGTTGATAAACCAAATCCAAAACAGTAGATTTGCAATAAATGGGAAAATAGGGCCAAAAATAGTGGAAGAGTAATAAGAAGACATACTATCAGAGTAAGGCACAAGATTTTGCTGCAATGTGGGAGGCATAAGAATTGCCAATGGATTAGTTAGAAAAAGATTTTTATAATTATCTAATACCAATTCCGGATCAAAAAATGCATCTGTAAGGGTTACTCCTAATACACCTTTACCTTCTGGAATAGATGGAGGAAGTTTAACAGATTTAATAAATTCTCTATCGCCTTCTGATATCCATTTCATTTCTATTGTGGTACCTAAATTATCTCTCAATATTTTCCTAAGTTCATCAACATCCTCAATAGGTTCTGCATTAATGTGAGTAATAAGAGAATTCTTTGAAAGACCGATCGTTTGAGCTAAAGAATTCTCTCCAGTAGTTAGAACAGTAATACCCGTTTCATCTCCCTGCAAATGAGAAACAGGGGTAAGAGAAGAGATCAAAAGAAACAGTAACCCAAACGAAATACCTGCGAGGACCATGTTGTTCAATGGACCTGCAGTAAGAATGGCACTTTTTTGTTTAAAAGTTGTTTTATTTAATTCATCTTGTTGGATATTTACAAATGCACCAATAGGTATGCCTAAAAACAATACAATACCAGTCGATTCGACTTTTGTCTTATAAACTCTGGCAACGATACCATGTCCCGCTTCGTGAATGATAATGGTAATTACTAATCCAATCCAGCCATATGTCCATGGTAAAATAGGATTCAATCCTGGAATCAATAGATTGCCTTGAGGTCCAATTTCGCGAATACCTTCTCTTGCAGAATCATTTGAAAATAGGACGAGAAGAGAACCCAAAATTAAAAAAACAGCTAATGCTGTTATTAAAGGCATTAGATAAATATTCAATGAAGCATAAGTCTTACCTATTCTAGAATTTGCCACTGTGTCAAAAAACCGTAATCCAAATGGGGTGTGAATTAGTATTAATGGCAATTTGAGCTCAAAATTAATCCCTAAGTTTTTTTGCAAACAAAATTATTACTACCAGAGACTATTTAAATCAATCATTGATGATCGTCCTAATACTAAAATCTATTAATAATTTTATTTACAACACTAAATTAATTGGATCCGACAATTTTAAAATCTAATTTTTTTTTAAGGGATACCGATTTGGTAGCAAAAAAGCTTATTGGACAAAAATTGGTAAAGATAATAAGAACTGATAATGAAAAAATTAAGTTATCCGGCATTATTGTAGAAACAGAAGCATATGGTTACAAAAGTGATGAAGCGAGTCATGCCTATAGGGGAATGACCAAAAGAAATATTGTAATGTTTGGTCCTGTAGGAAGATCCTACATTTATTTCACCTATGGTAATCATTATTGTTTTAATGTTACTGCAAAATCTAAAAATCAGATTGCTGGTGCTGTGTTAATACGAGGGTTAGAACCAACAGAAGGAATGGAATATATGAAAAAATATCGGAATCTGGATAATACAAGACTTTTAACAAATGGCCCAGGGAAAATCACACAAGCATTCTGCATAGATAAAAACCAAAATAATTATGATTTAACCAATAAAAATAATGATATATATATTGTAAAAGGATTTATTCCTAATCTAGTATTAGCAACGAGAAGGATTGGTATAAAAAAGTCAATACATGTTTATAAGAGATATATTTTAGCCTCCAGAATAGGAAATAAAATTTATATAAATAAATTTGTATCCAAAAGGAAGGAAAATAATATTTTTCAAATTTGCACACCATTATAGAACTGAAGTTTCATTTGATGGAATTTTATATACTCGATCTCTCCAGTTTACACTAGTTTTGCTATTTGGTATTAATAACTTTGAGAAAAATCTAGAAACGATAATCGTTGCACCTAATATAATACCTAGAGAATAAATCTGGTTTAAATATAATGTCTTACGGAGCTGAATTGAATTTGTTAATAATAAAAGAAACAACGTACTACCAGTAAGTATTAAGACTATAAAGCCAACTGCAAATGGATGAATTACACTTAAAGTTAATGATAAAAAAAACATTACAAATGGAAATAGCAATAAAAAAAACAATGCGATACCTAATAGAGTTAATGTGATTCTGTTTTCCAAAAAGAGAGGTATAATAAGTCTATCTAGAGATTTAAATAATTCTGAGTAATTTCGTGCCCATATCGCTTGCACATAGTTTTCACCTCTAAGCATTTTTATTTTAAAATTTTCCTCTTTTACCTTTTTACCCAATGCACCATCTTCAATAAATTCATGTTTTACTGCTGCATGAGAACCGACTTTTTCGTATGTATCCCTCCAGATAATAAAATAACTACCGAAGAAATAGCCAAGTTTTGATTTTATATCATTAACCTTTAATGGAGAAAATCTTGTGTGGAGAAATGTAAATAATATAGGAAGCGTGACTTTAGTAATAAAATCATTACATATTAAACGAGGGATAATTGTTAGTGCATCTAATTTATTATGATTAATATTTTGAACAGCTAGAGACAATGTATTTTCAGCATGATAAGAATCTGCATCTGTGAACAACAATAAATTACCATTAGACTTCATGTAACCTTGATAGCATGCCCAGTTTTTTCCAATCCAATCGCCACCAGGTTGATTAACATTCACAACTTTTATGATGGAGTTTGAGTTTTTAAATTCATTCATAATATCGAAAGTTTTGTCAGAAGATTCATCATTAACTAAAACGATTTCAAAATCAGGATAATCTTGGTTTACTAAGCTTTCTACACATTTATGAAGATATGTTTCCTCATTTCTGGCAGGAACTATTATACTAACCCGAGGAAAGGTATTTTTGATATTTTTTATTTGCCCCAACTTTGGCGATTCCCTAAGTGATTTAATGATAAAGAATAATAGATAAATCCAAGTAGAAAAAATTCCTGCTGTAATAGAAATAATGAGAAAATAAAAAATTACTGTAGCATTTTCCATTGTATGGTTAGTTAAAAATCAAATTCCATGTTATTATTTTTTACTAGCCTAATTTTAACAATTAATTTTCTGTTTGTCAGTTTGATTTTGATTTTGAGACGTAAGAATTTTTTATTTGATCAGACAAGCTTAATATATTGTTAGATAGTCGCTTAAGCAAATATCTATGTTAATAATCTTTGACGTGGAAGGAGTATTACTTAATGCGGAATATTTACCTATTTTAGCTCAAGTTTTTGGACCTTCTAAAGAAAAGGAAATTTGGGATATAACAAAACAAGGAATTAGAGGAGAGATAGATTGGGAGGAAGGCCTGAAAAAAAGAGTTAAGGCCTTAAAAGGCATAAAATTTGAGGATGCCAAACAAATAGCTGAAAACCTAGAAATTATGCCTGGCGCAAAAGATCTTTGTTTGGCACTAAAAGATGCTGGATGGAAAATTATTGCTGTTTCAGGTGGTTTTACAATTATCACTGATCGATTGAAAAAAGAGTTAGGATTAGATTTAATTTTTTCGAATGTTTTAATTTTCAAAAATGGACTATTAGATGATCTTGACTTAAAAGTCACTTCAGATAAATCACTCGTTGTTAGACCTATTATAAAGGAATGGGGTTTGAAAAAAGAAGAAATAGTAGTAGTTGTTGATGGGGCTAATGACATAAAATTATTCGACATAGCAGGTTACACCGTGGGTTTTTGTCCTGTTGAATTAGTCAAAAATAAAGCAGATGATGTAGTTGAATTAAGGAACTTATTATTATTAAAGAATTTATTAGAAAAAAGATTTGGTAAATGTATTTTAAAAAACAACCTAAAAAAATAATCTCGAATGTTTAAAAAAATTGAAATAATTCCCATATATCTAAGTATAAACATTGATAAGAAAGCAAAATTATTAAATATTCTTTTAGAATCAATTAAAAATAACAATCAAATTATAAAAAATGGAGATATCATAGTCATAGCTCAAAAAATTATTTCAAAAAATGAAGGACGATCAGTTAACCTCAATAATATTATTCCTTCGTTTAGATCCATAGATTTGGGCAGAAAAATCAATAAGGACCCCCGCATTGTAGAATTAATACTTCAGGAATCTCGAAAAATTATTCGAGTATTTGATAATATTATTATTACAGAAACACACCATGGTTTTATTTGTGCAAATGCTGGTATAGATCAAAGTAATGTAAGCAAAAGTAAAAATCGAGTACTTTTACTACCAAGGGACCCTGATAAATCTGCTGATACAATAAGAAAAGAAATACATGAAAAGACAAGAAAAAATATTGCCATCTTAATAACTGATACTTTTGGTCGTCCCTTTAGGATGGGTCAGACAAATATTGCAATTGGTATTGCCGGAATTAATGCTTTAAAAAATTATAAAGGTAAACCAGATATGTTTGGTAAAATTATGAAAGTTACAGAAATAGCTATCGTTGATGAAATAGCAGGAGCAGCTGAGCTAGTTATGGGCAAGACAGAAGGTATACCAATAGCAATAGTTAGAAATGTTAACTACTCTCACTGTAATAGTTCCATAAAAAAAATTATAAGAGAAGAGAATAAGGATATTTTCCGATGAATTTAATTATAAAAGAAGGTCATAACCATTTTATATTGCATGAGCTTCTTTTTATATTGGAAACCTTAGTGGATAATAAAAATAACAATAATAATAATAATGATTTTAAAAAGGTTATTGATGTAAGAGGACTTTACTGTCCCGAACCCGTTTTTAGAACAAAGATAGAAATGGAAAAAATGGCTATAGGTGAAAGATTAAAGGTTATTGCTGATGATCCACAATCAGAAGAAGATATTTCTAGGTGGGTAAACAGAAATGGACATGATTTAATATCTGTAAATAATAAGGAATCAGATTTAGAATTTGTAATAAAAAAGGCAAAATAAAATGACTCAAACAATAACCAGAAATCAAGTCGTAGAAAAAATAGGAAATACTCCTTTGATAGAATTATCTTCTTTTTCAACAGATAAAATAAAACTTTTTGCTAAATTAGAATGGCAGAATCCCTTTGGTTCTGTTAAAGACAGAGCTGCCTTTTGGATGATTAAAGATGCAGAATCGAAAGGAAGAATTGAGAAAAACAAAAGCATAATTATCGAACCTACTTCAGGAAATACAGGAATAGCATTAACAGGAATTTCATCATCGTTGGGCTACAAGGTCGAAATAGTTATTCCAGAAAAAGTAAGTGCTGAAACAAAATCAATACTTAAAAAATTAGGAGCTATAATACATGAAACATCAGACGATTTATGTCCGAGAGTGGGAGCAGGAACTGATCAGAGTATTGCACTTGCAAAGGCGATATCTACTCCAAGGCCAGATATTTACTACATGCCAAATCAATATGACAATGATGCTAATTTTATGGCTCATTATGAAACTACAGGTCCTGAAATATGGTATCAAACTAATGCTAAGATTACTCATTTTCTAACAGGTTGTGGAACCGGAGGAACTATAACAGGAACTGGAGTCTATTTAAAAGAAAAGAATCCTAATATCAAGGTTGTTGCAATTCAAGCGCAAAGAAATCATTTATTGCAAGGATTAAGAAATTTTGAAGAATCTTCTATGCCTGATCTTTTTAAAAGACGAGAGAGCGTAGTAGATGAATGGTTTACTGCAACTAATAAAGATTCTTTTACACTAGTAAAAGAACTTGCTAATAAAGAAAATATTTTAGTTGGGCCATCGTCTGGTTCAGTACTGTCAGCAATGTTAGAAACTAGAAATAAAATTGAAAAAGGAATAATAGTAGGGATTTTTGCTGATGACGGAAGAAAATTCAAGAGTCTGTATACAGAACAAAATGTTTTTACAGCAACAGAATATGATGAGGCTCTGCATAATGCAAAATATCTCATAGAATTATTATACTAGAGTTAAAAAAGCTAATTTTCTTTTAATAATATTAAATGTTTTGATTAGAATAGGAATGAAGTATAAAAAACATTGATTTAATTGATTCAAATTTGTATTTATTATTTCTTTATTTGTATTTCATTATTCAATTCTTACTAAATCTAATATTTTTAAAAAATATTATTACTAAATTATAATTTATTATTATCGGTTTGGTTTTCTGTCAGCCATTTTTCAACATCTAGGGCAGCCATACAACCATATCCAGCAGCAGTAACAGCTTGCCTATAGCGAAAATCATGTACATCACCAGCAGCAAATACTCCCTCAACACTAGTTCTTGAATTTTCCTTTAGAATAATATAACCATGGTCATCCATCTCGAGTTGATTTTTAAATATTTTAGTATTAGGCTCGTGTCCAATAGCTATGAATAGACCTCCAACATTTATTTCCTGTTCTTCTCGTGTATTCACATTTTTTACTGATATTGTTGAAATTTTTTTGTTACCCTTTATTTTAGTAATTGTACTATCCCACATAAAGTGAATTTTTGGATTCTCAAATGATTTTTCTTGTAGTATTTTGCTTGCTTTAAGAGAATTACGTCTATGGATTAATTTCACTGATCTTCCAAATTTTGTTAGAAAGGTGGCCTCTTCAAGTGCAGTATCTCCACCTCCTACAACAGCAATCTCTTCTCCTTTAAAAAAAGGCCCATCACAGGTAGCACAATATGAAACGCCTCTGCCACCAAATTCATCTTCTCCTACAATACCTAATTTCCGTGGAGTAGCTCCTGTACATATTAGGATTGCTTTAGATACATATTCCGTAGAATAAGTTTTTACAAAAAAAGGTTTTTTTTTGAAATCAACCTCTATTACTTCGTCATCGACAATAAAAGAACCAAATCTTTCAGCTTGTTGTCTCATATTCATCATTAACTCTGGTCCAAAAATGCCGTTTGGAAATCCAGGGTAATTTTCAACTTCACTAGTTGTCATTAACTGTCCACCCGGTAAACTTCCAGTTATTATTAAAGTCTTTAGTTTAGCACGGGATGAATATGTAGCTGCAGTGTACCCAGCAGGACCAGAACCAATGATAATAACATCAAAAGTTTTTACATTTTGATTACTAGTAGAATCTTTATTGTCATGAGCAATCTCATTGTTCTTATCATTGACTTGCATTATGTATGTTATAGATAAAAATAAGGACCAGTTAATAATTTGTTCGCTATGTTGATTCTATTCTTCTGCTTCTTTGATACAATTATTATCAATAAAAAGAGCGTGAATATATTTATTTAGAAGAATCTTATGTTTTTGGCATATTTTTCTCTCTTTTAAATTTAATCTAATGACATCATCTTGAAAATGTGCATTAAACAACCTACAATTTCTATCTTGACAAAAAGGCTCTCCGGAATTGATAAAATAAAAAAGAGCTTGAAAAACTAAACCTTCAATAATATCATTTATTCGGTGATCATTATAATTTATAAATTGTCCATTATATTCTTTTTTAAGGTCATCAACAATATCAGGGTTTTCTAAAAAACAATATAGTTTATAATAATAATCACGTGGTTTAGCAATCCCCTCTACAATTCCAGTAGTAGAAATCAAGGTGGGTGTTCCACAAATGAGTGACCTTGCATGATATCTCCAATCCGATTCATCAAATGTGCATAATAATTTATCTGTTATCAGAATGTTAAGGTTTGAGAATGATAATTCCTCCTCATGTTTTTTCATTAATTTTTGAAATAATATTTGGATGATAAATCCATCATATAATACGAAATCACCAAATTCACTTTTATTTTTGGGTGGAAACATCTTTTTTTCTGTATTATAATGATAAGAATGATTATGATTCAAATCATAAATGGGTAATGGTTTTTTTAAATCATGTATAATGGCTTGGTTGAAAAATGAGAAATTTTTTTCGTTATCTATTGAGTTTAAAGATACCTGAGATTCTTTCTCTTCATTTATTACATTATTAGGTAATACCCCCTTTAGAAAAGCTATAATCTTTTCGATTCTTACTTCAGGCCAAGAAGATTCGTTAATGAATTTAATATTTTTACAATATACCATAATGAATGAAATTTACTGTGAACATACAAATAATAATAATGATAATAATAATAATAATAAAAATTAAAAGAATTTAATTCAGTTTTTCAGTTTGGAATTTGAGGTACTTCTTTTAACTTGCGCGCAGCTATTTCAGCAGCTTTCTTTCCAGATAATAGCATTGAACCAAAAGTAGGGCCCATTCTTGGGAGTCCATGAGTCTCCGTCACTGACATGCCTGTTGCGATGAGACCAGGAAATACTTCACCAGTGTTATTGACTACTGCGTCTTCTCCACCCTCTACCCACATAGGATCCATCCCTTTCCACTTTACATAGCCTCTCTCCATCAATCTCTTTACTGCAACAGAATCATGACCGGATGCATCAATAACAATCTTGCTTTCGAATGCAATTGGATCTACACAAGTGATATTTCTTGGTAAAGCAGAAACGGGCATCCAGTTAACTACTACACCTGCTACACGCTTATTTTTTATTACCAAGTCATCAAATTTAGTCAATTGCAAAAACCTAACTCCTGCATCGCAAGTTGCGGCTATTAACTTCGAACAAGCATGGGGACCCCATGTAGCGTAGAGCCCTTCCCTTATTACTCTATATGGAACTCCCAATTCATCCCAAATCTTTTGTGCTGGGGCTCTTACAGTAACAGGATTCATCATATAACCTCCTACCCAATAACCACCTCCAATATAGTTATTTTGTTCTACAATTAAGGTTCTAATTCCTAATTTCCCTAGATCCCTACCTGCTGATAAACCAGCAGGACCAGCACCAATAATAATTACATCAGAGTCTGTATATTCATTCATGGTTTCCATAAACATTGCAGCAATTGATCGACTAATTTCTTTCTCGCTGACATCAGCAAAAATTTTTGGCATATTATTATCACAATAAACTCAGTATATATTATTAATGCATTTATTCTCTCAAGTCACATAAACAAAGATGATTTTAATTATCTATTACGTTATTAGAAAAATGAGTTCCTCTAACTTTACTGTCAATTTCTATCATCAACTTTATAAAATCAGATTTATGAGAATTCAAATACTCTTGTCCTTTGTCTTTAAGACGATTTTGATAAAGTCTTAAATCTCTATGTTCATTAAAGAATTTTTCGATCATGGTACTTCCGTGAATAGAAGGATTTATCAATTTATCAAAATATCCTATAGTTGCTTGTACATCACCTTGTTCTACAGAATCTCTCATCTTAGATAAAATTTCACTGATGTCTTTTAATTGTTGAACAGGAGGAGACACTTCCCTAGATTTACCCATGAAGCCTGAGCGTTTGAATGATCCTACCTTTAAAGCTATTTCTTTAGAAAGTTCAAAATATTCTTCTTTATTAAAAAAGTTTTTCTTTTCCTTTCTTACAACTAAGCCTTTCATTGAAAGTCTTAACAAAGCATCCTCCACATCAATTTTATCCATACCAGTGATCCAAATAATTTTGCCTGTATAATCGTAACCCTGTCTAATTGCCTCTAACACTACAACCTCAATTATTCTCCTAAATCCTTCTTCTGCTTTCGCATTTTCAAAATCTCTATCTCTCACAGCACGTTTAGCATAAGATATATCAATTTCAATGGCTCTCTTCAGTGCCTCCATGCCATCATCTACACTACCATCAAGAACGAGATAACATGACAGATTATACCATGCCATTCCATTATTGTGATTAATATCTATTGATTTTTCACAACATTCTATTGCTTTTAGCAAATTATTCATTCTATAATAGGCAAGCCCCTTTAGGTTCCAAGCCTCAAAATTGTTTATATCTAAATCTAAGGCGTTATCATAACAAGAAATGGCTATACTATATTCGGCAAGATGAAAATGTGTATATCCTTTTTTTATCCATGCATTAACAAATTGAGGATCAATTCTTAGAGATAATTCAAAACATCTAATAGCATCAGTGAGTTTTTCATTAGCCATATGATTAATTCCCTTATTATAAAGATCAAATTTTTGAATATCATTAATATTGTTATCGTGAGTTAATTCAGAAGGTTTTTTATTTTGCCCTTGGAAATTAAATTTATCAGTTACCTTCTTTCCAAAGAACTTTTCCATATAATAAGAGATCCATTCACGAAGATAAATAGATTATCATTTATTTGTTATAGTGACTAATATATTTGATCGACTTTAAAAAATATAAAACTCAAGAAAAAATTATTATTTCAGCCGGCCCATTATACTAATAAGTGTCAGATTACTATAAAATATTAGGAGTACCAAAGGATTCTAATCAAATCCAGATACGAAAAGCATTCCGTACCCTAGCGCTACGATACCATCCTGATAAGAATAAAAATTCGGAAGAATCAAAACAAAAATTTATTGAAATTGTTAAAGCATATGAAGTTCTCTCCGATGAGAAAGTGAGACAACGATATGATTCTAACACTGTCAGGGATGAAAACTTTCAGCAATTTAATTGGACACCTCCTGCCGATTTTGTTAATTTTTATAGTTATGAAAAGCTCAAGAGAGAATACAAGGAGAATCAAATAATTGGTGGTATGTGGGAGATAAGTGAAAAGGCGAATGCAGGATTATGGAAAGCAACATTTATCTTGTTAGGATCGTTGGGTCTCATATCCGTGTTTATTATATTGAGGATTTATTAATATTGAAACAAAATGGATTATTTCCTACCGTTTAGAACTTTGATAATAAAAGTATTTAAATGATTTAAAATACTCAAAATAGTAAAGTTGAAAGTTTTAGCAATAGGAAATCGTATCTTTATTACAAGTTTCCAAATGGCTGGAATCGAAGGAATTGATGTTCAAACTCCTAAAGAAGCCCTTTCTCGCATAAACCAAACACATTCTAGAAATGAAGTAGGCTTGATTTTATTAAGTGATGACATTGGGAAAGAAATTAGATTAGACGTTGCTAAGATACGTTCGGTAAGACCGATTCCTTTGATATTTGAACTTCCTTCGCCAGGCAGCAAAAAAGAAAAGGTTGATTATAGAGCATTATTAAAGCAAATACTTGGAGTATAACTATATTTTTCTTTCTCACATTAATTAAGTTTTAGAACCTGACTATCTTATAATCCATATAATATGAATTTACGTTCAGTGTTAAGTATTGCTGGAAGTGATTCCTCTTCGGGAGCTGGCATACAGGCAGATCTCAAAACATTTTCCTCTCTTGGAATTTATGGATGTTTTGCCATTACTGCAATAACCGTTCAAAATACAAAGAACATTTTTGATGTGTTTCCTATCCCAAGTGAAATAGTAATAAAACAAATAAATTCCATTCTAAATGACATAAAAATAGATGCTATTAAAATTGGCATGGTCTATGATGAACAAATAATTAATAAAATTTTTCAGGTTTTAAAAAATATAAAAATTCCAATTATAGTAGATCCGATATTTACTTCCACCAGCGGAATCAATTTAATCCAGTCTGATGCAATAAAAGCTTTAATAAAAAAAATTTTTCCTATAGCTACGATAATTACTCCAAATATACAGGAGGCTATACAACTTTCTGGAATTAAAATTAAGACCAAAGAGGATATAGTGAAATCTATAAATACAATAAAGAAATTAGGGCCCAAATTTGTAATCATTAAGGGGGGCCATCTTCTCTCAAAATACTCTATTGACACTTTAATTGATGATAAATTAAATATAATCGAATTCTCCAATTCTCGAATATATATTCCGGAAAATCATGGGTCCGGGTGCAATTTCTCTGCAGCCTTATCAGCATACATTTCGAAAGGGTATGAAATACCTCTTGCATGTAAATTCGCTAATGAATTTATAAATTGTGCGTTGAAAAATCTTTTGTATATTGGACAAGGATATCCGGTAACTGATACTGCTATAACTACTTCTTCCTCCGCCTTTAAATTTCATGTATTACAAGACCTATCGATAGCTATTAAAGAGCTAGAATCTCTATCAGATGTAGGTAAGTTAATTCCAGAAACACAGTCTAACTTTGGATATGCAATCCCAAATGCCACTACTATTAAAGAAGTTGCTGGAGTAAAAGGAAGAATCGTAAGGATAGAGCAAAAAGTGAAAGCGAGTTCGTGTATTGAATTTGGTGCATCAAAACATATTGCTTCAGCAATTATATCATACATGGCTATTAACCCTTTAATGAGGGCTGGATTTAATATAAAATACGATGAAAAAATAATAGAAGTATTACAATCTTTTATGAAAGTAGCTGAATATGATAGACATTTGGAGCCTGGAAAATTAAAGGAACAGGAAGGTTATACAATACAGTGGGGAATTAAGAAAGCTATCCTAAAAGATAAGTCGGTAAGGGGAATTTACCATAAAGGAGAAATAGGTAAAGAGCCTATGATAATAATGTTTGGACAGAAGCCAGCAGAGATCATTCAATATTTGACAAAAATAATAGATAATTACTAATCTAAAAATATATTACATCATTCAATTAACCATTGTAGATGCAAGCAGTTATACTAGCTGGAGGGCTTGGCACCAGACTACAACCTTATACTTTCTTTATACCAAAACCCATGTTACCATTGGGAAATAAACCATTACTTGAATATTTAATAGAGTGGATACAAAAATTGAAAAATATCGATGAAGTAATTATTTGTGTAAGTTATATGCATAGAACTATCGAGGATTATTTTGAAGATGGTGGAAGATTCGGAATTAAAATTACTTATGCCCATTCTGAACGACCTTTAGCCACTGGAGGACAATTGAAAACTGCAGAAAAAATGTTAAATGATAGGTTTATTTGTCTTTACGGTGATTCGGTTTATGATTTTAATTTAGAAAAGATGGTCAAAGGACATGAAAAATCAAAGGCTTTTCTTTCCATGGCTCTAATGAAATACAAAACAAGATTAAAGTACGGTTTTATAGATACAAATAATAAAGGAAATATTGTTACAGCTTGGAGAGAAAAACCTGAAGTCGAAGGTTTAATAAATATTGGATGTTATGTAATGGAAAAAGAATTTTTAAGAATAATACCAAAATCTAGTACTATCGGAATGGACAAAATTGTAAAAGATGTAATTGCACAAAAAAAAAAAGTTAACGCTTATACAATAGCATCTGGATTTATTGATATTGGAGATAAAAGATCTTATTTAGATGCTTATAAAAAATACATGAAAAAATTAGGTAGTATATAGCAACATTTATCATAATATTAAGTGCTCTGTTTTAGCTTAATTACTGTTTAGTAGAACGTCATCTTTTTATGCTTATCCAATAAAAGATTTCATACATGTTTGATATTAATGCTGATAAAAACCTCTCCGCTGATTCATCCCGTGATTCTAATCTGAAGTTCTACCTTAGAAAAATGCATTATCAAGGATCACTAATGATAAATATTTGTGATGAGGAATTATTAGGTACTAATATAGTGAGTGAATCGTTAAACATTAACATTACAAATGATTTTTTCAACGAGCTCGCAAATGAGAAAGAGATATCTACCTTATTAAAAAAATGTTCGATAGCTAATTTAATTGGAAGAAGAATTGTAGAAAAAACCTTGAGTTTGGGTCTTGCAAACAGAAATAGTATAAAAATTGTTTCAGACATCCCTTTTCTAATGATATTTAAATTTTATAATAATTATTAGGTTTTAATTTTTAATAATTTATAATTTATATTTAATAAATATTATTACTAGGTAAGGATTAGTCAAATTGAGTTATCAGCGTACATTCAGAATTCACAAAGAACGAATTGGAGTAATTATTGGAAAAAAGGGATTAATTAAAGATGAGATCGAAAAAAAATGCAACATCGATATTCATGTTGATAGTGAACATGGAGATGTAATTCTAAAGGCCAAAAGCACAGATCATTTGAATATATTGAATATAAATAAAGGATTAGAAGTAATTCTTGCTCTATCTAAAGGTTTTTCTCCAGAAAGAGCATTTACTCTATTTATGGAAGAGAACACTCTCGAAGTAGTGGACTTAAGAGAATATGTTGGCAAATCTGCAAATTCATTAGCTAGAGTAAAAAGTCGACTAATAGGAGAAAAAGGAAAATCTAGGAAAACTATAGAGGAATTGACTGGGTCTTATATTTCAATATATGGCCATTACGTAGGAATAATAGGCACATCTGAACAAATCAATTTAACAACTGAAGCAATAACTCGGATTTGTTCAGGTCGATCACATAAAAATGTATATAATTTCCTTCAAGAAATAAGAAGAAGAGCAAAAATCGAAAAACTCAAATTGTGGGAATAAGATCGCAGCATCTAAAATTTAAAAAAGATAAATACATCAAAGAAAACTAAACGATATTGACGAATCCTCAAGATGAAAATAAAAAAGTTTCAACGAGATCGTACTACCAGATGAGTACTCTCCTGGCATTTATTATTACAATGCCAGGTATTGCAGTTCTCTTCACCTTAAGACACTTGCACGTTGACATTATTTATCAAGTAATACTTACTTCATCAATATTTTTAATATGTATAGGGTTCTCCTTTAAGATTTCTAAATATCTCGTCAAATTAGGATAAACAATTATTTTTTTACTCCCCAGCGATCGAACATATTATTCTCTATATCAAATTGGTCTAATACTTTTCCTACAATATGAAATAACAATTCATCAATAGTAGATGGATGAAAATAAAAACCAGGCATAGCTGGTAATATGGATACACCTAGTTCGGACAATTTAACCATATTTTCTAAATGAATTTTAGACAAAGGGGTTTCCCTCGGAACAACTACTAATTTTCTATTTTCTTTTATACAGACACTGGCAGCTCGTGAAATTAAACTATCATCTAATCCATTGGCTATACTAGCTAGTGTTTTCATACTACATGGAATAATGACCATTCCATCAGTCTTAAATGAACCACTAGAAATAGGTGCTGCCATGTTGTTATTATCATACCAGCTGGTAGATAACTTTTTTATATAATCAATATCTAAATTTGTTTCAATTTTAATAGTTTTTTCTCCCCATTCACTGATAACTAAATGTGTTTCCATTTTAAGCAAATTTAATGATTCAATTAATTTTACACCATAAATAACTCCTGATCCCCCAGTAATGGCAATGATAATACCCATATTTTCACTTAATCAAATAGATGATAAGTATTTAACTAAAAATTAATTTTTATAGTCCTTATTTCACCTAATAAACGATGCTTACTATTTTTGGAACAATAGCCTTAGATACAACTAAAACTTCAAAGAAGACCGTAAAAAGAATAATGGGTGGAGCTGCAACATATGCATCTCTATCTTCTTCAAAATATTCACCAACTAATATTATTGGGATAATTGGTTATGATTTCCCTCAAGAGTATAGAGCTATTTTGGACAAATACGTGAATACTAAAGGTATCATTGTCAAAGACAATGAAAAGACCTTCCATTATGATTCCTCTTTTGATTCAACTTTGACAGTCCGAACTGCCAATAAAACTGAATTAAATGTTATCGAAAATTTTGAACCTTTGGTGCCTGAAGAATTTATCGATTCTAAATATATTTTTTTAGCAAACAACGATCCAGTTCAAAACAAAAAAATGCAACGTTTATTTAGTGATCCTGAATTTGTGGTGTGTGATACGATAGAATATTGGATTAACAATAATTATGATCAGGTCATAGATATGATAAAAAATGTAAATGGAATCATAATCGATAGCCAAGAAGCACGACTTTTAACACATGAATACAACCTTCTAAAGTGTGCTAAAAAAATTAAAGAATTCGGACCCGAGTTGATAATCATAAAAAAAGGTGAAAATGGATCTATTCTTTTTTATGAGGACATTATATCTGTATGTCCAGCTATTCCTGTAGAAAATGTGGTTGATCCAACTGGAGCAGGAGATTGCTATGCAGGAGGGTTTCTTGGTTATTTGTCAAAAAAAGGAAAGATAAATACAAGAACTATCCGAGAAGCTGCAATATACGGTAATATCATGGGTTCCTTTGTGATAGAAGACTTTGGACCGACTAAAATAATTAATATTTCTTGTAATGACATAGAGAAAAGACTAAAATTGTATAAAGAAATATTAATAGTCTAATTCTGATTGTAAATCTCTTTTGAATAACAAATTATATAAAATCATTCTGGTCTAAATTTTTTACCTTTCCTTATCTGATCTAGTATGAGATTTACATTTTCAAGAGGTGATGATGAATTTAATATGTGTCTACCTATTATGAAATAATCTGTACCAGCTTCTACTGCATCATTTATTGAACCATTTTGGGTAAAAAAACCTGGCGAATAAATCTTTAACTCATTTAATTGAGAAATTTCCTTGATAATATCAATTTTGGTAGCACCTATAACTATTCCATCTGCTCTACTCAAACGAGAGTAATTATAAAGTAATTTGTACATGGGAATTAATTTTGTATTAGGATATTCCTTATTTGGATCCTCATTATGTGAAGTAGAAATTTGTAATCCGTAGCCTTCGTTAGAACTGGGATGACTCATATATACGAGTGCTATAATACCAAATTTTATGGAATGGGCATAATTTGCGATTGATTCCATTTCTGTCACTCCAATAAAAGGATTTACGATCACTGCATCAAATCCTAATTTTTGTAACTTATTGATAGTTACTCTATTTGTGTTTCCTATGTCATTGAGCTTTATATCTGCTATACTCTGCAGATCAAATTTATGAGCAATGATGTTAAGTTCTACTATCTGGGTATGCGATAAAGACAATAAAAGATGGAAATTTATTTTAATTGCACAAATTTTAGATTCAGTAATTGATATTATTTCTTTACATTTATCATATAAGTAATTATTACTGTAATTATCAAAATCATAATCTAATGCTAAGATTATTGGGGTGTTTTTTTTATTTGAGCAATTATTTATCCTTGACTGAAAAGAAGACATAATTTTTAATCCTCATTTATGACGAGGGGGTGTTCTTTAGACAATTTAATGATTTTTATATAAATATACCCATGTTCTTCTATATGGTTAGTAAAAAAAGGTCTTTCTGATTTTTGGCTAGAATATTTTAGAAATTTTTCTGGTTCCTTGTCTATTGTAATGTAATAAAAATAAGTTAAAGAATCGGTATCCATGAAATTTAAAGAAGTTCCAAGCGTAAATGTATTTTTTTTCCCGTTTATGAAAGAAAATATTGGTAATGGAGGTTCATCATAAATTGTTTTGTATGCTGCGACTTTAGCCAGGCTTTGTAGGTCTCTTAACATAATCTTTGTATAACTAGATTTCCTACTTTTTCTCGAACTTTTTTCCATTACCTGAGGTAGTTTTTCAACATTTATAATTGGAGAATAAACAAAAAGAGGATTAGAAGCAATATCTACCAACGTGACAGTTTCAGAAAGACCATGGCATCTATATGCAAGATATTGATTACTGAGATTTGAGTTCGCAAATTTAACATAATAAATCACCGGAATACCATAAATAAATTCAGTTTGTACAGCAAAGACATGTTCCTCTTTTAAATACATTGAAAAAGTTGGTAATGGAGCACGTTCTAATGCGCAAACTAGTCTGGCAAAATTATTCAGATCATTTATTTCAACATAGAATGGTGATTTAGATTCCAAGCAATTATCTTCAAAAAAGACGCTATTAATATTTTACACTTTCTACCTATAGTCACAATGCAATAATATAGGATAGGTTTAAAGAAGTCATATCAACAGCTTTATTTCGACCATACGAGTCAATATCCTTTAATGATTAATCTTACTCTGAAAAATTTTCGAAAACTAAGTGAGATGGATAGGTTCTATACTTTCATTGTTCATAGTCCAAAACAATCACAACAATTTTCGTTTTAAGTTAAAAAATTATCAAATTAGGAGACTAAAATTAGTTTTACAATTCTATAAATTTCTTTGATAAAACCATCATAATCACCTTAATTAATATTCAAATTTTATTGATGCCTGCAAAATTGCCAACAATTTCTATTGTTAAGGAGTAAATTTTAATATCTATTGCTTTTTTTGCTAAACAGCATTACATATTGATAAGATTAATTCTTCGTGTGTTCTCTTCCTAAATGCAGTTACAGTTATAATAAAAAAACAGTCAATTATTATTTATTTATGTAATATACAAAGAGATACTAGTGAATTTAAAAGAATTAGACATAGATAAGAAGATTCACTCCAGTATTAATTTGTTAACTAACGCTATAAATAATAAAGATTCAGGAGAGTCTGAAACCTGGAAAGCTTATTGTTGGTTAGAATATACCATACTTTTGGTCCGCCTAAAAAAATATAATCTTTTGGATGAAATACAACAAAACGAACTAAAAAATATTAAAAAGCACGAAAAAGTAGAACCCGAAGTCCTCTTAAGAAAGGCAAGAGATATACTCTTGAGTTTGAATTATATGAATGATGATCAACTTTTAAAATCTTTGAGGGTTTCCAGAGATCTTTTGCGAACTTTTTTAAAAACAAAAAAGTAATACAATCATCTTGAAACCCTTAGGATCTTTGATCGATTACTGAATCTACGTCTGCCCCTGTCCCTATAAATTCTGCCTTAAGTCCAAGTTCTGCTTCAATTTCTTCAATAAACTTTTTTGCCGATGAAGAAAGTTTAGAATAATCTTTAACAGCAGCACATTCAGGGTATAGAACATCTAATTTTGTAAGTGCAAACGATGTTGCTCCATTTAGCCTTATTGACCTTTTTGCTAATTCAATATTGAAAGGAGAAGATCTTCTTTCTCTTCCAGTTACACTTCCATATTCGAGCCATCCTCTCTTTTTGGATTCTACTCTTTCTAGTTCATTTTCTAATGGCCCACCCCCGACTCTTGTGATATAAGATTTAAATACAACTAGTACCTCATTAATGGATTTTGGTCCTATTCCTACATCTGCGCATACAGAAGAAGCAGTAACATCTTTTGACGTTACAAAAGGATAACTCCCATGGTAAAGAGATAGATAAGTTCCCTGTGTACCTTCTAGCAGAACGCTGTTCTTTTTATCCAAGTTTGAATGAATCATAGAACTTACCTCACCCAAGTAATCCTTTATCTCTAAACAATCCTTGGCGAGAGAAAGTTTTCTTAATGCTCGGTCGGAATTGGCTGGTCCGGTTCCTGTTCCTGTAGTACCTATTTTGTCTTTAAGGAACCTTTCTGTGCTATCCTGCATAACATGTTCTTCTTTGATTATACCACAATTACGATCAACAAAGGTTCTGCTCTGAGCATTAAAGGAGGAAATCTCATTTAATAGTATTTTCGGATCCACTAATACTCCAGCACCAATAGCTAAAGTAGTCTTAACGTTAAAGGCGGCACTGGGAAGCATACGAACCTTGAAGGTTTGACCATTTAAATTAAAAGTATGTCCAGCATTAGGACCTACTCCTCCCCTCGCTGCTAAATTAATATTATCCTTTTTAACAATATAAGCAATTATCTTTCCTTTTCCTTCATCTCCAAAGAAGCCACCTACTACTATATTACATGGCATATTATTGATTAAAGTTATCTCTATTTAATTTATTAATGTAAAGAAAATAAAATATTGTTAAATAGAAAATTACATATATGTCCTGTAACTAATTTATTATGTGTCTATTACTACTGGAAATACTGAAGATATTATCGAAATTTTAGGGAATCTCCAATCCTTTTTAAGAAAACCAATAATCAAAAATAAACTAATAGATTTTTTCAAAAAAGATTCGGAATTTCAATTGGAAACAATCAATTTAATTTTAGATTCTCTGAAAAATATCGATATTCAAAACTATCGAGATTTGATATCTTCCTGGTTAGAGGTTTTAGTATATTTTGAACCATCACAAATAAATCAAATAATTATACTCTACTTAAATGGATTGCAAAAAAGGAAAGAATTGATTAACCCCCTTGAACCAGTATTGTTATATTGTATTAATAAGATGAGCAAAGAACAAAAAGAGAAGTTAAGAGATTGTTTTTTGGAGGCTTTATTTATGATACCATATAAAAATTATATTCTACATTCTACCCTAAGCGAAAAAACATTAACCTTTATACTTAAGAACTAAGGACCTTGGACAAATAGAGAGTAAAATTTAAGGATTATCAGGATTTTTTTGGATTTCTTCACCCTTTTCTAATCCGAAAAATATTTTCTCTTGCTTTTTCAAAGCTTTTCTATGCTCAGGCAAAGACATATCTAGACGGAGTTCATTGATAACCATAATTGCATGAGTAGTCCATTCATTCCAGCATGATGGACATGATGAATATTTTTGGGCGGCTGGATCATCAATTAGTTTTTCATCAAATGAATTACTACATTTTGAGCACGTTCTAGTCATATAGATTCATCGTACTCTTCAAGATATATTACTTTTGTTATTCCAATTAATCTATATCATAAAGTAAACAAGAAGTCTAGAATCTTTAAGTTATTTAGTAATTCGTTATTAGTAAATACAAAATTTATCTCGAATTCTATTGTAATGTCAATTGAGTATTTTTTATAAAAAAAGAGGCTCTTGAAAATAAATCTAATCCCTTTAAATATAGAACAAGAATTCAGTAACATTTAATACACTTCATCTTAATTTTGATATTGGATAATTTAGATATGAGAAAGTTTTTATCGATTTGAGCTGCCTATTTATTAGTCAATTTTGTACTTTAGAATATATATTTATTCAACATTAGTTATAAACAACCAACATTTCCAAAGAGCAAAGTATTAAACAAAAACAACAATATCTATATATTTTTTCAAGTTTAATTTGAATATTTTTTTATATTTCCCCAATTGAATCATAGAGTATCTAAACAATAAAGAATTGGTAATGCTATACGTTACTCAGTCTTACTAGATTAAGTTTTTTTTTTATTTTTGTTATATTGATGACTTTTTTTTATATGGTCTCGCATTTGTTCCATGCCGAAAAACTTGAGATTACAGCTGTTGCACGTATAAGATTTACCATTACCATGTATTACTTGTTCATGTTGCATTGAATCTTGTATTTTTCTAAATCGTTTATTACAAATTGGACAATCAAACTTTTTCCAAAGATTTAGTAAAAAGTTCAACAATTTTGTGTATTAATCATTTAATATAAAGGTATAAAAAATATCTATATCCTTGTAAATGAGTACTAAAAAATTAAAAAAATGGTAGAAATGTAAACTAATGGAGGTCAGATACTATTTTTTCAATTGCTTGACTAGAATTGGTCATTCCCATTTTTTTTGCAAAAGTCTCAATGAGTTTTAATTCCTCAGGTTTGAAACAAACCGGTATTGTTCGTTTGTCTTCCATATTAATTCACACTCTCATAAGGTTTTTATGTGTTTCCAAGAATTATACCAAAGTATCTATCCTTTCACGCGTACTATTTTAATTCTATCTAGCACCTTCCAATATTCTATTTCCTTTCCTTGAACGATCTTATCCCTTATATCTTCCTCAACCGCTGAAGTTTCAAATACTTCAAAAGTTTCCAAATCCATAATTTGTAGGAGTGAGCCAGTTATTGAAACAACCTGTCCACTTCTTTTATCGATAAGAGGCACTTCCACATTGGCAGAAACAGGCGAAACAAGACCATGTTTGGATCCATCAAAAACTCCTATAGCAGAAACACGTGCTTTAGCTGAACCATGTTTTCCTGGTTTGCTATGATCATATGAAACAATTCTACATGGTTCATTATCGATAATAATATAGGACCCGATTTTTAAACTACCAAGGTCCATTGGTTTACTCATAATAATTGAAAGAAAAAGAATATTGATATATATTATTTCTGTTTTTATTAATATGAACAGAGTATAGATTTTAACCTTTGGTACTTTGAGCAATTTTCCATTTATATAACATATTATGTTTAGTATTTAATTTATAGTAAGGGATGAAAAAATAACAATATAATGTGGCAAGCCCGCCATAGGGATCATGAAAGAAAGATTTTAATGTAATATGAAGATTAGTAACGAAAGATAGTTTCTTTGTTTTAAAATAGGATAATTGTTTATGACCAAAATTTGCTCTCAAAACTTGAGACAAAAAATCTTCTAAATTTGTTGGTGTTTTGAAATATATCTTTGAGTTATCGACATAAATAACTTTTTTATTTAATTCCAATACCTTTAATTGAAGAAAATAATCAATTGCTATTATATCTTCTGAAATTGTTATTCCTTTAGCTAAGTCTTGTGTAATAGCCAAACCCCTACCCATTACCAGATATTGAGTTAGCCCAACTTTTCTTACGTTCTGCAACCAAGTCGAAATAAATTTTGTGGCTCTTCCATATATATTGTAAATTTTTATCGGTTGAGGGTTCCCAGCACAAAGTCCTATTTCTGAACTAAATCCATTTACAAGATTATAGGTTGTTCGTTTTTCTAAGATTACATCAGCGTCATATAGAACTAAATAATCTCCTCTTGCCTCTCTAAAAATTTCATTCCATCCAGCGGAAGCACCTCTTCTTTTATTATGGTGTAAAAGCCTTATAAAAATTTGAGAATTATTTTGGATAAATTCTTGGATTAAAAATGGTGTACTATCATCTGAATCATCTGATATAATAATTTCTTTCAGGGAAAATTTGCCTAAATATTGCCGTTTAATAGAATTTAATATATTAGTGATATTCTTTTCTTCATTGTAAGAAATAATGCCTATTGACAACTGATTCATTAGATAGTTTCGAAGAAAATGCTATTATAAGTATTCGCTTTAGTTATTACAATATTTGTAATAACATTGGTATAAATATTAACACATTAATTTAACGAAATTTTTAAAATCAATAGATAAAATGTAAATAAGCTTAAATTAATAATAATAGCAATAAAATTTCATCTCCTACATTGTTTAACAATAATTTTATATTGAATTTAATCATTCGGTTAAAAAATAAAATGATTTCTACTAAATTTGTAATATGAAATTTGTCAAAATCCCTACATGTAAAAATATCCTATTAGGTGTTCTTTTATTCTTTATCACTTTCAATGTTATAGTTCTCTTTTCCAATGCCTATGGTGATTTAATTATTTTATCTAATTCCTCTGAAGTACAAAATTTAAACCAAACAGCAAAAAGTGCTCCCCTGTCAGAAAATATAATAGAAACTAAAAAAATAAACGAAACTTCAGAAAAATATATTCCTTCAATCAAACATATCAATGATACAGACACTGTCATTGAAGTTTTTCCAATGACTTTCGAGGAATCCCTTACAAAAGATGATTCTAACTCATCTGAATCGAATGTATTATCTTTAGAGCTAAACAATACATTGCAAGTGGTAAACAATACCGAATCTTTGCAGTCGCCTCCTCCTAGAATCAGCTATATTGAAAATGAAGGTGTTCAGATAAAACCTTTGAATTCTGTACCTAAAGCTGGTGTTATAAATACTAGCGATGAAGAAGAGGATGACGAAAGCAGTAGAAATACTAGCGATGAAGAAGAGGATGACGAAAGCAGTAGAAATACTAGCGATGAAGAAGAGGATGACGAAAGCAGTA
>DASUCH010000012.1:0-10681 GCA_035762785.1 Nitrososphaeraceae archaeon
TTATCAAAGTCATGAATTATTATTAAATCAAATATTATAAGAAAAACTACAATAAAGTAAAAAAACTTTATTTTTTCTATCTATGGAGATTATTATAAGTATAAAAACATAATGTTATAATACCATTACTAGTCCAGCCAATATTAAAAATAATATACATATCATTTGTCCATCTAGGAGTAATATAATAATTTTGATCCTAAAATCTTTTACTTATTATTTATATAGATTCCATTTCTTTGATTGTGTATATCAATTCGATGCATGTCAAAATTTAACTTAACTTTAAAAAGGAATAAAAAGAAGTTTATCTAAACTTTTATGTGCAATTAACAAGAAATAAAGTTCAAGATCATCATATTAAATATATCTTTGTTACAGGAGGTGTTCTTTCAGGATTAGGTAAAGGAGTAATCTCCTCTTCTATAGCTAAAATTTTACAATTAACAGGTCTGAATGTTTCATGCGTAAAAATAGACCCATATGTAAACTACGATGCAGGAACTATGAACCCTGTTGCTCATGGTGAAGTATTTGTAACATGTGATGGGGGTGAATGTGATATGGATATAGGAAATTATGAACGGTTTTTAAATAAAAAATTATCTAGGGATCATAATATAACAACAGGGAGAATTTATTCCGAAGTAATAAATGATGAAAGACAAGGTAAATATCTAGGTCAATGTGTCCAGATCATTCCTCATGTAACTGATGCAATAAAAAATAAACTAAGGAAAATATCTATCCAAGAAGACTTAGACATATTGGTAATTGAATGTGGAGGAACTGTGGGAGATATTGAAAGCCTCCCTTTTTTGGAGGCATTCCGACAAATGAAACTTGAAGAAGGAGAATATAATACACTATTTGTTCATGTAACTTTAGCTCCAATTTTGGATGTAGTAGGTGAACAAAAAACGAAGCCAACACAACATAGTGTACAAGAACTTAGAAGGATAGGTATTAATCCAGATCTATTAGCGATAAGATGTAAAAATATTTTATCTGATGATGCCAGAAGAAAAATCTCCCTTTTTGCTAACGTAAATTCAAATTGTGTCTTTTCTTGTCACGATGTTAAGTCTATTTTTTTAGTACCTGAAATTCTAGCAGATCAGGGAATTGTTAGTATAATAGATAATAAATTAAGATTACAGAACCGATTTATAAAATGGTCTAACTGGAAACAAATAGCAAAATCCTTTTCCGAATATAGTAAAGAAGTATATGTGGCAATAGTGGGTAAATATGTATCTCTTCCTGATAGCTATGTAAGTGTGTATCAGTCTCTTTCTCATGCAGCAGCTAAACTAGGAAATAAATTGGAAATAGCATGGATTGATTCTGAAAAATTTGATGCTACTCCTAAAGAAAAAATTTCCTTACTTAAAAAATTTGATGGCATTCTCATACCAGGAGGATTTGGAAAACGTGGATCTGAGGGTATCATTAATGTGGCTAATTTTGCTCGAGAGGCAAATATTCCATTTCTGGGAATATGTTTTGGATTTCAATTGTCTATTGTTTCATTTGCTAGGAATGTATGTGGAATTGATAATGCTAATTCTACGGAAATAGATCCGAATACCTGCCATCCTGTAATTGAATTTATGCCTGAACAAAAGACGATAAATAATATGGGCGGAACCATGAGATTAGGTAGTCATAAAATACACATAAATTCTAATACTCTTGCGTCAAAAATATACTCAAAGAATTTTATTATTAGGAGACATAGACATAGATTTGAATTTAACAAAAAATACTTATCTGTGTTAAGTAAAAAAGGGATGATTTTATCAGGATATTCAGACAATGAAAAAAGAACAGAGATATTAGAAGTTCCTAATCATAAGTTTTATTTTGCCGTTCAATATCATGCAGAATTTGATAGCAGACCAGGAACACCAGAACAGGCATTTGAGGCCTTTATTAAAAATGCTTCTCTCAAATCTTGAGCTCATATGTTCTATGCCTGGCATCACGTAATGATGTTTTCTTTTTTACGTATCCTCGGTTAACAAGATGACCTAGAGATAATCTAATTGTTCGTTCAGGTAATAATGTTTTAGTAGCTAAATCCTTCTGGCTCATAGACCCTTCATATTCTAATATTTTTAATATTAGCTTGGCACTTGGGGGCATATTCAATAATTCTTCAGCAATTTTAACTTTTTTAGCGATTAAAGAAGTAACAGAGCTGTCACCTATCAACCTCACTAATTTTGCTGGATATTGATGTTTCATACATGTTAGAATTTTTTTTATGCCTAATCTTCTCCCACCGTCTAAAACTACTTCACAATGATATCTACTGAGAATATCGGATATTTCTAATGTACAATTATCTGAAAAAATTAATGGTCTTCTAGTGTTATCTACAGAATTTACAGATACTGCTAGAAAAACTTTTGAATTCTGTAGTATCATAGGACCTCCTGCTGACATAGAATAAGCTGTAGATCCAGTAGGAGTTGCTATGATTACTCCATCGCTATTGTCATGCCACACATCATTTTTATCAATACGTAGTATATGTTCCATCAATGTAGCACTTTTACTTGGAAATACTGCAACATCATTTAATACAGGTTCCATTTCCTTTCCATCTACATTTACTGCTAATCGAACAACCTCATCAATTCTATAATCGATTTTTTTTAGTCTTGGAATGATTGTTTCCAAATCGCGTACATCTATTTGAGCTAAAAAGCCAGTGGATTCAGATTCATATATTCCTATGACTGGAGCAGATTCATTGACTACTTTATGAAAATAATCTAAAATAGCTCGGTCTCCACCAATGATAAACACTAAATCTACCTGATTTGCTAGATTAAAGTTATTTTCAGTCATGATGATAGTTTGAATAAACGAAGTATCAAGAATTTTTTGTATTTTTGATATTAATAATGTATTCTGAGGATGAGCACCTACTAGTGCAATTTTCATTATTTTCTTTATAGTTATTTAATCTCTCATTTAAAGTTAAATTTTTTTGTTATTTTTTTAAATTTAGTATTTCATGGGTAATCTCCAATTTTATACATCTGATTTTTAAGGTTTGCACATAATTAAAATATAATTAATTGACTTTTATTGATAAGAGTAAATTTACCAGAACCTTTAAAGTATGGATTCAGAATCATTATTATATGCCAAAGAAACGTACAAGTCGCGGTCGGACTAAAGGAGGTAAAGGTAGTTCAGGAACTGTTCATTGTAGTCAGTGTGGTGCTATGGTTCCTAGAGATAAAGCAAAAAAGATTACAGGTAGGATTACCTTAGTTGAACCTACTTTAGCTAAAGAGTTGAGAGCTCAAGGAGCATATATTTCTCCAGCTACTGATGTAAAATTTTATTGTGTTTCTTGTGCTGTTCATAGAGGAATAGTCAAGGTTAGATCTGAAGTAGAAAGAAGAGTAAATACACGACTTAGATAATCATTCTAGGATTTTTAATGTTTTATATATTCTTTGTATAATCGTAATAATAGAAATTCCTATAACAATTATAACACCATATTGTAGTGAATGAGCAAAAGGAAGTAATCCCATTACAGCAAGAATCAGTATTCTTTCTGCTCTTTCTCCAAATCCTACGCCGCTTAAATCAAGTCCTAATGTTTCTGCACGAGATCTCGTATAGCTGACCAATAATGAGGATGATACAGCTATTAGACACAATATGGGATTAGCTAATTCTCCTATAGCTATTCCCAAAAATATTATTGTCTCAGAAATCTTGTCTAAAGTAGAATCAAGAAAAGAACCTTTTCTAGATGACCTTTTAGTAATCTTAGCAACACTACCATCAATAACATCAAAGAATCCCCCAGCTAACAAGAAAAGACTCCCTATGGCTGAAAAATTTATTGTTGGATCAAATTGTAAAGAATTAATTCCAAAAATAATAGAAGAAAGAATAGTTATAATGAACCCAATTAAAGAGAATATGTTTGGTGATAATCCAGTAGATGCAAATAAAATCCCTATCTTCTCTAAAATTGGTTGAAAGTGTTTTCTAAATTTGTTTAACAATAATTTAGACTGTTAATTTTTACTATTATCTCTTTATATTTTAATTTCTAAATCGCTTGATGAATTTGATTAGTAAAAATTTAATTATATTTTATTTAAAAGGTCTTATGGTTGATTTCAACACAATATTGGTTTTTGGTGCTCATCCTGATGACATCGAAATAGGCATGGGTGGTACTATTACCAAATTGGTGAAGCTTGGGTATGATGTAATCATGGTTATAGCTACACTACCAAATTTTACTATTGCCGATAAAAAAGATGAAAGAAAATTGGAAGCTATATCTTCTGCTTCTATTTTAGGATGTAAATCTCCTGAATTTTTAGATTTATCTCCGGAAGATATAGTGTTTGGTAGAAGAATGGTATCGTTAATCGATTCCTTAATAAAGAAATATAAAACAACTTCAGTTTATACTCAATGGATAGGTGATTCACATCAAGATCATCAAATTCTTACCCAGTCTGTTATTGCTGCCTCACGTGATGTCAATAATTTGTATATGTACGAAACAACAATACCAGGCGGGGTAACAGAAAAAGCTTTTAGGCCCCAACTATTTATTGATGTTACTAACGAAATGGAAAATAAAATAAAGTCGTTAAAGTATTTCAAATCACAGAATATTCGATGTGGTCCTTTTTGGATAGACGCTATTGTTGGAAGATCACTATATCGTGGATATCAAATGAACACAAAATATGCTGAGGCATTTGAAATTGTAAAAACTGTTCAATATTAGATATAAAAAGGTAATTTTTAATAATTTTTATACTACTTTTTTTGCCAATTTTTTATAAAAAAGAAGAAACAATGCTTGTCCAGTCAGAGCTATAACTACTGAAAGTGCTATACCTGTAACTTCAATCAATCGTCCTAGCAAAATCATTAAGGTAATTTGTAATATTTGATAAATAATGGCTCCGATAACTACACCTTTTGTATTACCTTCACTTAGGAATTTTGAATTAATAATATATGCTATCATCATTGGAATTATTCCAATACTAATTACTCTTATTGCATCTAATGAATTCTGATATTGCGGAAAAAATACATTTATTAGAATTGGACTCAAAAAATAGAGTAAACCTGCCAGACCTATAGATAATCCGAATCCTATTATTCTTAATTTTGTTTTTTTGTGTCCACTTGATTCCTCCGGAATAAGATATTGAAAAAAGCTAATTGGTATCATACCTAGAAACATCAAAAATTGAAAACCTAATTGATAATATCCTAAAACAGCATATCCAAAAATTGGAGGTATAATAATTTTATCAAAGTACATTAACAATGCATTAGACATATTGAACGAATAACTATGTAAAGCAAATTTCATTTTTTCACCAATCTCACTAAAGTCTTTTTTAAAATATTTTATTGAAAGAAAATATCTGTGACTAAATAAGAAAAAAGAGACTGTAAAGCCAATTATAATTCCTGGAATACCAATAATATAATATAATGGGATGGAAAGTAAAAGTTGACAACCTCTCGCTCCAATATTTGCAATTGCATATTGTTTATATGATTTCCTTCCGAGAAATTCGTATATACTCATCATCCAAAAAGTCATTCCAAAGACGAATAAACCTAATAACCAATCTCTTTGTGCTACGATTAATGCAGCAATTGTACTTGAAATTAATATAATCTGATTTGCTGCGATATGAATTTTATCATGTCCTTTGGGTATGAAAGTTGTAATAGCTGTATTCAAACCCAAAAGAGCAAAACTAGCCGCCAAGGAGGCCATTGAAATCATATAACTAGTTTCTCCATATTCTTCTACACTCTGCAGTGATGCTAACAAAAGCCAAAACCCTCCTGTCAATAACGCACCAAAGATATTTCCAAATATGATATATACTAGACCTTTGTTAGACTTTAGAAACTTCAGCAATTATATTCACGTTATCTTTTACTTATAAAATAAGACTATCAATAAAATGGTTTATATCGTTTAAACGATTATCTTCCTTAAGAAGAAATGTACAGAGAATTTTTAATATTTAATATTATATCTGCCTTTTAATTGCATTATGATATACCATCTTTTTATTACTGTCTTTGAAAAAATCCTACGAACTATATTCTATATCATAAACATGAATAATACTTATAAAAAAAAATTCGGTCTGTTATAAATATTCAGAAACCTTTTTCATATAAATGGATGAGAAGATTTTAGGCAAACTTAGTTATCGAAAGAATATCGATAGTAATGGTCTTTTAAATATAAAAGGTGCAAGGTAGAAGATGAGAGGGGTATTTTTAAATAGTAGAATAAATGTTAAAAAAATCTAGGAGCAAATTATATGAAAAATTCCGATAGAAAATTTGAGTTGTTATCGGCTCTACTAATTACTTTTTTCTGTTATATTTTATTAATTAACTCGAATTATGTGTTAGTTGAATCTCAAACTTCCCCTACATTTCTTACTCTAACAGGTTCGAATTTTCTAGATATTGAAAACAGTGAAAGATTACAATTAAAAGACTTCACATTGTCTACATGGTTTAGAACAGATAAGCAGGAATATTTAGAACCCGGCACGATTGTTAATAAAGGTGGCATGAACGACGATGCCCCCGGAAATAACATGAACTTTGGTATTTGGATTACTCCAGAAGAATTTCTTCAAGGAGGATTTGAAACTCAAACAGGAACCAATATTTTCGTTACTTCAAAACAAAAATTTAACGATGGAAATTGGCACAATGCTATAATTACTAATGACGGCTTATTTTTGAAATTATATGTAGATGGAGTTGAAATAGGTAAAATATCTACGTTAGGTGCAATCCCTGATATGAAAGGATTGCAATCCATAAGAGTAGGTGCCAATTCACTCAATCTTGATAAATTTTTCACGGGTGACATAGATGAGGTCATTCTTTGGGACCGTGCTTTGTCTTTAGAGGAAATTTTTAATTTCTACAATTATGATGAAATTCCATCAAATGGTAGAATCCTATATCTTCCGTTTTCATCCATTTCTCCTATTCAGTCATCTTACAAATATCAACCGTTTAAAACATTTGAACAATCTGAAAAAGAGGTTATCGAGGGAGAGGAGTCATTCGCTCTAAGTAATTTCTCCCTTGGTACATGGTTTAGAATTGATAGAATAGATCATAACGGACCTATGATTTTATTGAATAAAGGTGGATTTGGAGGAGAACGTCCAGGAGAAAATCTTAACTTCGGTATATGGTTGAATCCATCAGAGACCATAGAAGGAGGATTTGAAACCAAACCTGGCACTAATGTATTTGTATCCTCACAAGGAAAATATAATGACGGTCTATGGCATTATGTATTATTAACATATGACAATAAAATTTTAAAATTATATATTGACGGTGTTTTAGCAGATAGTAAAATTACGTCCGGCGCAATTCCTGATAATAGCGGGGACCAAGACTTTGTAATCGGTGGAAATTCTTTTCTGGATGACAAGTTCTTCAAAGGAGATCTTGATGAGGTAAGAATATGGGATAGAGCACTTAATACAGACGAGGTTTCTAATGGATTCACCAATAATACATTTAATACAAACCAACAGATTTTTTATGAACCATATTCTGATTTAGACACACAAACTCCACCACCACCTACAGAAACTCCAGACACACAAACTCCACCACCACCTACAGAAACTCCAGACACACAAACTCCACCTACACAACCTCCAGACACAACACTACCTACACAACCTCCAGACACAACACCACCTACACAACCTCCAGACACACAAACTCCGGCACTTAATAGTACTGAAACTGGATTCTTATTGCTGAAAACAAATGTAATTAACGACAATAACGGTACAAAGCAAGCATCTAATTTCACAATAAATATTAAAGGTTCACAAGCGTCTCCTTCTTCATTTAAAGCTGTACAATCACCATTAGCCCAGTTGATAGAAATTGTACAAGGACAATATTCAGTTCAGGTAGTCGGTATTGACGGCTATGATGTTAAATTCAAAAATGATTGTTCTGCGTTTACAATCAAAAATAACATTACGGTTTGCACGATTACTTTGAACGATCTATTAATAACCCCACCACCTCAATGTCCTCCAGGCCAAAGTCCTGTAGCAAGTCAACATCTCAATCAAACGACACAACAATGTGTTCCCGACCCACAACCTCCACCAAGTAAAAGTGCCAGTGGATTCTTATTATTAAGAACAAATGTAATCAATGATAATGGTGGCACCAAACAGGCACCAGACTTTACAATAAATATTCTAGGTTCACAAGCGTCTCCATCTTCATTAAAAGCGGCACAATCACCATTAGCACAGGTAATTGCAGTGGAACAAGGACAATATTTCGTTCAAATCGTAGGTATTGAAGGCTATGATGCTAAATTCAAAAATGAATGTGCTGGATTTATGATTCAAAACAATACTAAAGTATGTACTATTACCTTGAACGATTTGTCAATACAACCACCTACACAACCTCCAGACACAACACCACCTACACAACCTCCAGACACAACACCACCTACACAACCTCCAGACACAACACCACCTACACAACCTCCAGACACAACACCACCACCAACAGGAGATGGATTTGTTCCATTCAATTTTGCAGCAGCAGGAGATTGGGGATGTAACTCTAATACTGATAAAAATGTACAATCTATGATTGCAAAGGAATCAGAATTAGTTTTAGGACTAGGTGATTACTCTTACGAATCATCAGCTGATTGTTGGCTAGAGACTATTTCACCTATAAATGACAAAATGAAAATTTCTATAGGTAATCATGATAGTGACGAAGAAGAAGGCCCTGAGATAACATTACAATTTTTAGATCATTTCAAATTGAATAAGCAATATTATTCGTTTAACAAAGGAAATGTCTTTTTCTTGGTAATGTCTACTCAAGATTCCTATTCTGAAAATTCTCAACAATTTAACTTTGTTAAACAAGAACTAGAAAAGGCGTCCAAAGATCCAAATATTGACTGGATAGTGGTATATTATCACAAACCAATGTATGCTTCCTCAAGTAAACATGCCGGTCTTACAAGCCTGAGAGATATTTATCATCCATTATTCGATCAGTATAAGGTAGATTTAGTATTAGCTGGACATAATCATAATTATCAAAGAAGTTTCCCCCTACATTTCAATGAAGCTGATTCGGATGCACCAACAATAGTTAATAAAAATCCAAATACCTATAACGAAATAGGGGCACCAATATTTATCACATCTGGTACAGGCGGTGTTGGCCTTCATTCACTTGGTACCCAAGCTGCATTTACTGCTAAACAATTTGGAAAATTCGGTCATCTCAATATTGATGTAAGTAGAAATGATTCAAACAAGTTAAAAGGAACATTTTATGATCTTACCGGAAATATATTAGATGAATTTACAGTAACTAAAAAATTAACTTCACCCTCAACTCCACAATCACCCTCGTCAGCATCAACTACTACATCTTCACAATCCTTATCAGCTCCAAATACCCCACTTACATCAATAGACAATTCTGATGTAGATGTATTTGGGATTAAGAAAATTTATCCCACAAAACCTGGAGGAGACGAATGGTTTATGAATATGGATAATATGAAGGCCGATTCTAGAGTTGAAATCAGTGGAAGTGCTCATGATGTTAAAAAGAATTCTGACTCAAGTTGGTCTGCTCTATCAAATGAGAAAGTCAGACTCCTAGTATATACCAGTGATTCTAAAGGAAAATTTGATGATGAAAATATGCCCACATACAATTTGAAAGAATTAGCGGCAAGAGGTCATTGGTATAAGGCAAATGATTGGAAGAATATAGAAATAGGAGGCTACTTCAAACTTAATAGTGCTGATGATCTAAGGCTAGGATACAGTTTCTATACAAGATCTATAGATCATAGCAGTTCACATGGAGGATGTGGAGGAGCAACACCCAAATTTAATATAGGATTTGATGGAGAAATAAAAGCCAAAAAAGAGATGTGGCATCTTAGTTTGTTAGATTCACCTGGAGTAAACGATGAAGATCTATCTCCATCGATTATTGGTAAATGGCTTGGAATAAAAGGAATTATCTATAATCTCCCAGGTGACAAAGGAGTAAAACAAGAATTTTGGATTGATGAAGCTAATGAAGGAAATTGGGAAAAGGTCTATGAATTTACAGATCAAGGTGGATTTGGAGAAAGGGGTAACAACGGACCAGAAAAATGTGGTGGTAGCTGGGATCAACTTTTTACATGGGGAAGCCCAAAGAGTGTATTTACATGGGATCAATCTGATGTATCATTCAAATTCTTATCTGTAAGAGAGATATTACCTCCCACACCATAATATTTTTGAATGATGAAAACAGATGAGACATTCAAGAATTATAGAATCAAATATGGTTTTCAATAAATGCTAATCAAATTTACGATGTATTTATATTAAAAAAATTTGAGAAGAATGGTCATGATAAATACTAAGTAATATTAATTGCATCATATTTCTCATTTTTCAAATAGTTTTTGCTAAAAAGTTTTCTGAATTTGTTTTCAATAAATTTGATACGTCTTCAAAGCTCAGATTTAAGCTATCACCTATGCATTTAATTACACTTATGAGATGTGATACTGATGATGAAGGTA
>DASUCH010000013.1:0-6235 GCA_035762785.1 Nitrososphaeraceae archaeon
GGTAAACCAAAATACCAAGTAAGTAAATCCCATACGATTGCTCCCACTAGTCCAGCTAAAATAACTTCTGCAGTTGAAAAATTAGGTTGTATTATTCCCTTACCTACAGTAGCTGCGATAGCAGTACCAAAAACAAACGGTCCAATAAAATTAGCTAGAGCTGCCATACCTACTGCTTGAATTGGTTTTAAAACTCTAGTACCTACAACAGTTGCTATTGCATTAGCTGCATCATGAAAACCATTTACGAAATCAAAAAAAAGAGCTACAATTATTCCTGTTATAATTAACGCTATGGGTTCCACTTTAACATCATTCCGACAAAGAACAATTATCCATATTTTAGAACTATATCTTCTACTATATCTGCCACATCCATACATCTATCTATGGAAGATTCTAGATTTTGATAAATTTCATAATTCTTAAGTATTTGTACAGCGTCATTAGTTTCAAATAATTCTGCTATAGCTTTTCTATAAAGATGATCCGCTTCACGTTCATGTTTTTTAATTTTGTTACAGTGTTCTATAAAGTTTCCATTTTTTTTTGTTGATTGTAATTTTTTTAACACGTAATGTATTTCTTGGGAACATAGATGTAAAATCTTTGCAAGATCTAACATATAGACCATAGGTTTTTTAATTTTAAAGAGTACGAACCTATCTGCCGTACCATCTACATAATCTAAAACTTGATCTATTGTACTAGTCAACCCAGATAGATCTTCTCGATCTAATGGAGTAACAAATGTTTGTGATAAAGTTGTAAATAACTCATGAGTAATACTATCTCCTTTAACTTCAAGATCTTTTATCTTATTTTTATTTTCAGAAAGAGATTTTTCATAGTCGATTAAAAGTTCTATCAGTAAGGAAGTTGCTTCAACTAAAATAGATCCTTGCTTTTCTAAAGCGCCAAGGATTAATTTATCATTACCACGAGCCCAAGTAAGCCAATTTGTAGGCAAATCTCCATATCACCTTAACACAATAAAATTTAATATTTTATAAAGCATTAGATATTTTTTACCTGATGATTCTGATTATAATAATCATAATAATAATAATGTGTTTATGACTTTTGTAATTATTTTTATTATAAACATTAGATTATAGCGAGAGCTCTAACAGGAGATCCCGATGCTCCAAGTAATTTGAGTGGTATTGCTATTAACTTAAATTTTGGTTTATCTATTTGAGCTAAATTACATAGATTTTCTATTATAATTATATCATTTTTTAAAAGTATTTTATGAACAGGAAATTCTGATTCTATTGCAGAATCTATACTAGGACTATCAATTGCTACAGCATTAATTTTTTTATTAGATAGATAAATAGCTGCCTCTGGAGAGAGCCCAGGATTTGCATTTATATAATTATCGGATTTATAATTATGTTCCCAACCAGTAGAAAAAATAATAGAATCATTTTCTTTAATATCTATACCACTGTTGATTATTTCTTCTACTGTGATAAGTTGATTAGATGATTTAAAAATTTTTAACAAATGAACATTCTTCATGACAAATCTATTTACATCAATATTATCTATGGGCTCTGCCCCTTCAATAAAATGAGAAGGAGCATCTATATGAGTCCCAGTATGTGTGCTTAAAAAGATTGCTTCTGAATCATAGCCGTCAATACTATATTTTGACCACTTTAAAAAATAAACACTTGGAGATCCAGGATAAAGTTTAATATTCGAGTTTATCGATTGACTTAGATCTATAATCATATTATTTCAAAATTGCATCTCCTTTTTAATTATTTCAGAAGAATACAAAAAAAATAATTTAATCATGAAATAGTTGATCAAATGCATGATTATAAAATTATAAAAATTTTATTATTATCATTATAATTATTAATACTCTTATTTTATATTGTATATTCCAATTATCTTAAAAGAATTAGGAATTATGCCAATCACAACTCTAATAAACTAATAGCTACATTAGTAGTTGATTAAACTACTGTTTATAGAAAATAATATTATTGCTATTTTTAGTAGTAAAAAAGGAAGCCATAACCCACTACTATTGAGAGGAACAGTTCAATAATAGAAGGCTATGAAAATCAATTCTGATTTTTCTTTGGACTGTATTAACCATTACGATACCTGTTATTTATTCTTTGAGGTAATTTAAATGCCATAGTCTACCACTACTACTACTTCTTCTTATAAACCGGAGCAATGACAGCATATATAGAGAGAGAGGAAGACTATGGTTGGACAGCAGAGTAGTTCTTACTGTAATATTTTGTAATTTTAATAATATTTAATAATTTGATTTTTTTATTAACTAATAATTTTATTCAACATAATGCTGAAAATTGTTTCGTAACGTGTTTAGTTTATAATAATAATAAGTAACATTGCCAGATAAAATGATAGATTAATAATTATTATTAATGATTGTCATAGCCTCCTCCTATTAGAAGTATGAGCATGTGTGAGGCTATGGATATGAGTTCAACCGCTACGATTGGTTAGTATAGGTATGAAAATTCGAAATAGTTTTCTATGTTATTAGTAATAAAAACTATAATATTATTTATTTTCATCATGTTAATCTTTACATATTCCAGGAACAGCAATCTTGGTGAATAAATGTGGGGAAATTACTAAACTCTTATCATCATATTTTAAAAATGGAGATTGTGATTGGGAACTAAACAATATTTTATTAATCGCTTTCTTATAATGCTCTATTGACTCCCAAACTGCATAATTAATAAATACACTACTTTTTCCAATACCTCTATGCAACTGTGTAGAAATAAATCCAGACTGTTGTTTAAAGCGAGTAGCATCTTCTGCCCAATCCTTTAAAAACTGTTCAATCTTATCTTGATCTACATTAAATTTATTTATTAAAATTACTGAACCCATTATTTTTTCTTCAATCTGATCTTTAAATTTTACTCTATCATCCATTTCAACAAATTTTGCCATTATAATGTAATTACTTTATGACATGGTACGATATGATTATTTCTCTTCTACTTTAGCCACTAACTAATTTGTTTCAAAGGGACAAGTAATGCCACAACAAGAGTCGGTGTGGAGAATCTTAAGTTAACGAGCAGATTTATCACCATCTTACAGCAGTAAAAAAGAAATCTGAGCAATGAAGAAGAAAAATATTCTAATAATTGATGATGATATTGAAACTTCTCTAAAATACAAAAATGGTTAGAAAATGAAGAATTTAATTCAACATTGATAAATGATCCCGAATTGGCAGAAGTTAATTTTAAGTCACAGAACTATGATCTGGTTCTTATTGAATTTAAAATGTCTGTAGTTGATGGTTTTGATCTTTATCACTCAAGATATGTTTTATGACTTCATCAAGAATAAATTATAAGCCTTGACAGAGATCCATCCAGAATTTGGAGAAGAATGCTATGTTTCCAAAGAAGTTCCAAAAGTTCTTTTCCTAAAACATATTTATTCTCTAATACCTTCTTAAGATATACATATTAATAAAAAATAATTAATACGTCTAAGAAGCAACGAAATAAATAAAACTATCTTTGTTTGTTTATATTTGAAACACATAAAAGAACTAGCAGCTCCATATAGTATAGGTTGACCTTGGTTGTCGGCCGAATAAGGAGATATTTGTTGACTGAAGTGTCTGCCGTATCTCCAATCTCATCTTTTTTCTTCTTCTAGAATATTATTAAAGTATTATTTCCTTTATTCTAATGCAAAAGTCATTTTCATTATTATATAATTCTGCAATAGCTTTAAATTCTGATCCCTTTTTTAAAAGGTTTCTAGGTCCTTCATAATCATAATAGTTTAGCAAGGCATACCATTTTCCATTTACAAGAACATATGCTTTGCCAGATAAAATTTTTTCCACATAGATATTATATTCTCTTCCTGTTGATTTATTTGGTAGTAATCGATTTAAAGTTATTGAACTATTATTTTTTATTTTAATTATCTGTTGCTTCTCTAATTTCTTTAGGGCTTGTAATATAATATATGTATCAAATGTAAATTTCTCATGAAGATAGGATAAGTCAAATGATGATGATGATGATGATGAATTTTTATTATTTCTTTCATCTATTAAAAAATTATAAATGTATCTGTATGCCTTTTCTATTAAATTATTCTCAGTTTTTGTTATCATTCCAATTTGAAGCTTTGGAACTTTATCTATTATTGCATTTTTAACCTTAATTTTTTCAATTACTTTCCTTTCACTATCTTCATATTTTAATTCTTTTTCATTTAATTTATTTTGTTCTATGTTTAAGTTCTTCTCAAGATCTGCTAGTTCCAATTCCGTCATACGATTATATGGTATCGGGAGTCGTGAAATTGGATTTAGAATTGTTTTCATTGAGGTAAAAATTGTTTTCATTTTTTCTATTCGTCTCTTATTTGCAAATAAAATACGCATATCAACAGTATCTTTTGCTGCTAGGATAATTACGTTTCCACTTGATTTTCTTCCAGTCCTACCTTTTCTTTGTATGTGTCTAATTTCACTAGCTACTGGTTCATAAAATATAACTAATTTAACTTCAGGAATGTCTAATCCTTCTTCTGCTATTGATGTTGCAACAAGTACATTAAATTCTTTTTTCCTAAATGAATCCAAAATAGCAGATTGCTCAGTTTGATTCATTCCAATGTCATTGTTTCTAGTAGATTGACCAACAAATCTAAATGATTTAATCCCCGTTTTGTTCAATTCATCTACAATATGAGTTGCAGTATCTCTATAATGTGAAAATATCAAAATTTGAGGACTCTTATTATCATTTAATAATACATTGGATTTTTTATTTACACAAGTATCTAATTTTTCTTTTTTGCATAGATCAAGAATATAAATGAGTTTAGGATGTTCAGTAACATTTTTTAATAGTTTGAAAATATCCTTCATTCGAGGATCTTTCAGAATTAATGAATGTGCTTTTCCTTCACTTGATTCCATTCTTTTTATAAAGGTTTTTAGAGAAAATGGTCCTTGACCTTCTATTAGTTCTATACAGTACATCAAAGATAGAGCAGCAGATTGATTCAACAGAGCTAGATATAAGGGTCCTTTTTCTTCATTTAAAGTAAACTTTAAATTTCTTTGTAAAATCTCTCCAAGTTCTAATAAATCTCTTTTAAATACATAATCTATATTATTTTTTTTTATTAATCCTCTAATAATTAACCATCGTAATTTTTCTTGTAACATAGATTTGAATAATACTATAATTTGTCTATATTCTTCTGATAATTCTATAAATTCCCATTTTAATTCTATAGGATTCACATATGGTTTGACATCAACATCTTCTTCATTTCGATATTCAATGTGTTCTATGTAAAGATTCTTACATATTTGTTGTATTCTATTTTTGTCAGAGCCAGGACTTGCAGTCATAGCTACAATAAGAGGATTTGGTGATTGTTCCATGTATTTTTTCGAAATAAGAGTGTAAGCATAATCTTTGATAGCTCTATGAGCTTCATCAAAAACTATCAATCCAAACTCCTTCAAGTTTAGACGTGATTCATTCAAATCATTTCTTATTACTTCGGGTGTAGCAAAAATCAATTTTATTGTCTTATTATCCCATACCATTTTTCGTGTTGAAGGAGAAATTTTACCTGTTACCAATATTTTTTGATCATTCAATACTTTAAGAAATGAAGAAAAAGATAACAAGTGTTGTAATACCAATGGGCGTGTTGGTGCCATTATTAAGATTCTCTTTTGTTTATAATTAAACAAAATTTCAGCACAAATCAGTGCAGAAATAACAGTTTTACCTAGAGAGGTAGGTAGAACAATTAACGAATTTTTATCTTTTGATGAATTAAAAATCATATTCTGATACAATCTAGATTCAATAGAATTATTTTTGATAAGTGGGTGTACTATGAATCTCTGCATCTTATGGATGCGTTCTTCTTTTTTATTTCTAAAGTCTGACATATGGCAAATGTATTTATTACAAACAATATATTGTACTAAATAATTTAATTCTTTTTGTTTTTATTTATTATAATACTTTATTATTGATAAATATAAAATATATTTAAATATATTTTTATAATCATAAAAAAAATATTACTAAAATGATCTCTATTTATCTAAATATAAAATATAAAAATTATTTATTATTAGTAATAAATAATAGAAACATAAGAATTATTATTATATTTAAAGTATATAATTATATATTTTTCAAAGCCTGTTTTC
>DASUCH010000014.1:0-13459 GCA_035762785.1 Nitrososphaeraceae archaeon
TTGTAAAATAAATTTACCATCTAAATCGTATTTTTGAATTCTGTCATTACCAGTATCTGTTACGTATACATTTCCTTTTTTATCAATATCAATACTATGAGGTGTACTTAGTTCGCCATCATTACTTTCTTTTCCTCCAAATTTTGTTAAAAATTGATATTCTGCTGCAGTATTGCTTTCACCAAAAACATTTTCAGAAACTAATATACTATTACAGAAAGTAAAGAAAATCCCATATATTAGAAGTATTTTAATCATATCGTATAAATGTTAACCATTATTATTTATAAAAGATAATATCAAAAAATGATGCTGTTACGCGGAATGTATTTTTAGTAAACTTTCCAGTAACCTTAATGCACTAAGCACATTCTAAAATAAGATCTATTACATAATTAAATTAAAGTTGAATGGTAGAATCTAAGTAAATCAATTGATATTCATCTAGAACAAAAGATCAGTTAATACCAAAATAAAATAAGTAGTTATATGAAGCTTAACTAAATTACAGGCTCTCACTAATCATATATTAGATCATCAAAAGTATCATAAATTACAAGATTTATCTATGAAAAATTATAGCTAACAAAATATTTAATTCATGACAATAAAAAATTGTTTATCGAAATATTAAAACTTTATATAATAAAACACGATAAAAATTATTATAAACTGAACTATTCAAAACCTTACAAATTAGTGGCGTTTATACAAAATATTTTACATGTTGGTTGATATGACTATTACTATTACAAATATATACATATAATAATTGCCCTTTGATGTAGACATAAGCTATTTATAAAAAGTGTTAAAATATTTTTTAGTTTTGTTTATTGTAAATATAAACAACTTTTTCAGTTTAATAATTATCTTTTTCTCTAATCTATTAATTTTTTGAGACTTCAAAAATATACGGATCAACTTACATGAATTTTTGTTTGAAATAATTTTAATACTATTATTTTTTTATTCGATTAGATTTCTTCATCTAACCTTTTCTTTAAAAGTATTGTAGTTATTTTTGGATCAGCCCTTCCCTTTGTCAATCTCATTATCTTACCAAGCAAGAAGTTTATTGCAGTAGGATTTTGTTTAGCATCTAACGTTGCCTTTTTCTCTTCTTTGAATATCCTATCTATTGATTCTAGTAAAATTTTCTCATCATTGATTATTGTAGTCATCTGTTTTTCTTTTTTTATGATATCAGATGGTAATTCTCCTGTTTTAATAATTCGGGAGATTATGGATTTTGCTGTAGATCTATTTATTGTATTATCATCAACTAGCTTTGCAATCTCTGCAATATGTTTTGAAGTAATTTTCATCTCATCAGTTATTGTTTTTTTACCTGAAGAATCATATTCCATGAATGCAAGAATATCACTTACTATCCAATTTGATATAGATTTTGGAGAATGATATATTTTTATTGCTGATTCAAATAGGTCAGCTAAATCTTTATTATCAATAAGTACTTGTGATACATGTTCAGAAAGTTCATAATCATTTATAAATCTGAATTTTCTTTCATCTGGAAGTTCAGGTGTTTTAATTAAGGATAAGTTTTCTAACAAAATTTTTGGAATATCTGGTTCAGGGAAATATCTATAGTCCTCTTCTTCTTCTTTTGATCTTGCTTGTTTGGTAATTTTTCTTTTATCATCCCAATGTCTTGTTTCAGCTTTAATTTCTATGTCATGAACAGTCATTGTTTTTTGTCGTGTTATCTCATATGTCAATGCCTTTTCTATGTCACTAAAAGAACCTACATTTTTGATTTCTACTTTTTTTCCATTACCTATAGAAATATTTGCATCACACCTTAGTGAACCTTCTAGATTGGTATTACATACATTCAAATGTTCTAGTATAGAGGTCATTTTATTTAAAAATGTTCTTACATCTTTTGGATCATTAAAATCAGGTTCAGTTACGATTTCTACTAATGCTACACCTGCTCTATTATAGTCAATTAAGGCTTGCATTCTTCCATTTTCATAAACTAGTCGCCCTGGATCTTCTTCCAGCTGAATTCTTCTTATTCTTGCAATTTTGTCATTTTCTCCATACTTTACAGATCCTTCTTTTCCTATGCTTGTACTGGTACCGTAAGAGTCATATTGTGTAATCTGGAAATTTTTTGGCAAATCTGGGTAAAAATAATTTTTTCTTGAAAAAACTGTTAATTCTGGAATTTTACAATCCAAAGCTTTTGAAATCATAATTGCAAATTCTACAGCTTTTTTATTCAAAATTGGCAAGGATCCAGGCAATCCGATACAAATTGGGCATATATTAGAATTGATTTCTTTTTCTCTATAATTACAATAACATGAACAAAATAATTTAGTATTAAGTTGAGTTAGCTGACAATGTATTTCAAGACCAATTTTAACCGGTAATGATGATGTCATTATTATAGATCTGGATATGATGTATTAATATTAATTGATTTTTCAAGCACTTCCGCTATATTCAGTAATTTTTTCTCTTGAAATTCATCAGCCATGATTTGTAGTCCGATTGGTAGACCATTTTTGAATCCTATAGGAATTGAAATTGCAGGAATACCTGCCAAATTAGCTAAAACTGTGTTAATATCTATTAGATACATTTTTAATGGATCGTCGATTTTTTCTCCAATTTTAAAAGGAAGAACGGGAACGGTTGGGGATAGTAGTAAATCATAATCCTTAAAAAGATTTTTTAGCTCAAGTTTAATTAAATCCTTTACTCTTTGTGCTTTAAGATAATATTTTCCATAATATCCTGAAGATAACACAAAAGATCCTACTATTATTCTTCTTTTGACTTCATCTCCGAAATTTCCTCTTGCTTTCGAGAAATATGTATTCCATTCGTAATCGTCGGGATTCAATTCAAATCCATATCTTATATTATCAAATCTTGCTAAATTGCTGCTTGCTTCAGCTGTAGCAATTGTATAATATGATGCAAGAGCATATTCGGATGATTTTAATGATGATTCCTCACTCCTAAATCCAAACTCGTTAAATTTATCTATTGCAGAATATATGCATTGATATACAGGCTCATCAGCTCCATTTATTAATTCTTTTAATAAACCAATTTTTTGGTTATTATTTTGTTTGAGATCAGAATGATTATTGTTAATGTTATTATTTTTTGTGTCTATTGTCGTATTGTCATTAGTATCTTTTCCTGAGATAACATCCATAATATTTTTGACGTCTGATACAGTCCTTCCTATAGAACCAATTTGTTCTAAACTATTAGAATATGAAACAAGTCCGTATCTACTTACTAATCCATATGTTGGTTTAAATCCAACCACAGAACAAAAACTAGATGGACAACGAACAGAGCCTCCAGTATCAGACCCTAATGATGCTGTACATAATTGTGCAGCAACACTAGCTGCACTGCCACCTGAAGACCCACCACATACATAATCTAAGTTCCATGGGTTTCTTGTAAGTCCATAACTGCTCCATTCTGTAGTTGATCCCATTGCAAATTCATCAAGGTTTAATTTTCCTATTATTATTGCATCTTTATCTTTTAATCTCTTTATGACGGTTGCATCGTATGGTGGAACATATTCAGATAGCATTTTGGAAGCACAAGTTGTTTTTAATCCTGCTGTACTGATATTATCTTTTACTCCTACTACAATGCCCGATAAAGAACCAACTGTCGACCCTGATCTTATTTTCTTGTCTATCTGTTGTGCCTGAACAAGGGCATTGTCATTTATTGTTATGAATGAATTTAACTTTTTATCAACTCTTTTTATTCTTTCTATAATTTGGGATACATATTCTTCAGAAGTAAATTCGCCATTTTTAATACCATTTACAACTTGTTCAATATTTAGAGTATAAAGATTAGACATATTAACTCATAACTGGACCTCTAACAAACTTGTCTTTTAGGTTTTTAGCTATTTGGTCAATATTAAGAGTTGGCTCTATAATTGTGTCTTCTCTTAATTCTGACAACTTTTTGAGAGATAATACTAATGATGGGTTATTCTCTTCAAATGAAATTTCATCTAATTTATCCAAATATTTTATTATCTTTTCAATTTGTTTTGTATAAGTTTCAAATTCATTTTCAGTTAAATCTATCTTTGAAAGTTTACTCAAATGTTTTAGTTGATCTTTTGTAATCATGGTTGATTTATCACTTTTCTTCCGCTTCTTTCTTTCTTTCTTCTATGGGGCAAGTCTATCAATATCTCTTGGATATAATATAGCATCACGAATATTGTCTATTTTTGTGAGAGTCATTAAAAGCCGTTCTAATCCTACTCCACACCCAGCGTGTGGAGGTACTCCATAATTAAATATTCTCAAATGGTAGTCAAATGAATTCAAATTCAATCCCTTTTTCTTCATTCTATCTATAAGAATTTCTTTATTACTAATTCTTGTGCTTCCAGATGATATTTCTAATGATCCATACATTAAATCAAAAGATTCACAAATCTTTGAATCATCTTGATTCTCTTTCACATAAAATGGTTTAGCTGCCGTGGGCCAATCTGTTATGAAATAAAAATTATTATTTAACCGATAGTCATCAAGTTTTTTAATGAGCTGCGGAGATAGATCATCTCCCCACCTTACCTTTTCTCCGATATTTCTCAGTTTTTCAGTTAATTCTGAATATTTTAACCTTGGAAATGATTTATTGTTAACATTAATTTTTTTACCAATATCTAATTCAGGACTATTTTTAATATTATCATCTTCAGACAATGACTTTATTATAAATTGAATTATTTTCTCTAATAATACCATAATATCATTATAGTCTACAAAAGAAGATTCAATATCTATCGATGTAGCTTCTGATAAGTGTCTATTAGTACGAGAAGGTTCAGCTCTGAAGATTGGTCCTATCTCGAAGACTTTTTCAAAAGCCATTGTAAGTTGTTCTTTATATATCTGAGGACTTTGAGCCAAAAATGCCTCCCTCTCGTAATAGAATATTGGGAAAAGGGCAGTCCCTCCCTCTGAAGCTGTAGCTATAATCTTAGGTGTATTAACCTCTATAAATTTCTCATTTGAAAGAAAACTACGAATATATTTTAAAATATTATTACGGATGATAAAAATATCTTGCAAATATTTCCTTCTCAAATCTATCGCTCTAAAATCTAATCTAGTATCAATTCCTGCAGGATTTCTATTCTGTACCATAAACGGCGGAGCCTTTATAGGAATTGAAAAAACCTTTAATTCTAGTGGAATTATCTCAATTCCATTGGGTGCTTTTCTTTGAGTAATAACCTTTCCCCTTACTCCTAGAGATGTATGTTCCTTTAACTGCAAGACTTGTTCATATACTAAATCGGGACATTGACCTTTTTTAGCAATTATTTGAGTGTCTCCATCTTTATCTCTTAACATAATAAATTGAATATTACCATGGTCTCTAATGCTGGAAATCCATCCCATTAGAATAACTGCTCCTCCTTCCAGAGAGGGATTAATCTCTGATGAGTAGTGGGATTTTCTCCAATTTCCTAACTCCTCTTCTCTTACTATACTACTACTATTCAATTTTAATACCTAAATAACATATGAAAACTATACTCGACTAATTTATCCATAACGTTTCAAATATTATTCAATTTTTAATGGTGTGATAATAACTATTGCGCCTGTTAATTTAAGAATAAGAAGTACCTTCTACTTTCTTTTACTTTACTGGATTTAGAATGTTTTTCCATTTATTCTTAAATTTTCCTTCACCGAACTTAGTACGTTATATAAATTTTACAATTGTTTTTATAAAAATCCTGCTAACAAAAATTACTTTCAAATTTCTTTTTACCAAAATAAGATCATCTCATGATTAAATAAATCAATTTGAACTAAAGGAATTAAATTCGAAACCTATCTATTATTCCTTTAATTCTAGATTTTACTTTTACACGGATCACCAGAATGCATAAACGTCTTTTAACAAGCTGAAAGAAGATGATAATGACTGAATATAAGCAGATAACTACTAGTAATAAGAAGGAAACAAGATTTCTATTTAAGGATCAAGATCACTAAATATTCTGACAAATGAACGACGAAAGAAGGTTAAACAAGTTTGAAAAGGAGAAACGTGTAATAGAACTTCATAAGCAAGGGAAAACAATCAAAGAAAAGCTAAGGAAGTACATATGGCATTTCGTGATATAAGTAAAATTATAAAGAAATATGAGTATTCGATAGATGAAAATAAAAAAACAAAAGATAATTTGTATATTAAGACACTTTCATTATTTCATAAAGTCAAAAAACCTATTGAGGTAGCTATCTCTCTAAAGCTTAATTGTAATCAAGTTGAAGAATCATACAAAGATTGTTGGAAATTAAATAATAGTTATAGTTTGGTAAGCATATATGAAGATATAAATGATGAAATTCCCGCATTAGTCGAATTATATCAAATATGTAAAGAAAGAGGATTTCTCGACGAGATTAAAAAGTGGATTAGAATTCTGCACGGAAATTCAAATTTAGAAGAACAACGTGATAGATTAGAAAAAGAAATTAGACAATATGAAAAAATTAAGATAAACAATGTTGGATATCATGAAATTTAGACTAACACAAAAACTAAAAAATATTTAGGTTATTAATTATGATAAAATTGAAATTCTACATTTATCATAAATACTCTATTGTTGGTACTATTTAACTTAACGAAACAGTATTAGCTGTAAATGTCACGTACTGTTAACTTAATGGTAAAGTAGCTATATTATATAATTCTATTATGTTCTGTGCTCACTTTTACAAGATTTTTTCAATTCTAGTCATCTATTTTCCTTACTTAACAGAGCTCACTAGAGTATTATTTTTTAATAAATAGTCATGATAATAGATAAAAGTAATAATAGTCAGCAATATTCATTCATGTATACTTATTATTCTCTATTACTATTTTTTTCTTGATTGATTTCTCGTAAATATTGTAAAACCATTGGAAGAAACACACCTACATCCGTCACAATTCCTATTGCTTGGGTAGTTCCTCTATCCAATAATTTGGTAACTACCGATTGGTTAATATCTACTGCAATCACTTTTACATAAGAAGGTAACATATTGCCTACAGCAATTGAATGTAACATTGAAGAAAGCATTATCACCATTTTGGCTTCCTTTAAAACTTCTTTATACTTTCTTTGTGCTTCTACAATATCTATAACAACGTCTGGAAGTGGACCGTCGTCTCTAATTGAACCAGATAGTACAAAGGGTATATCGTTTTTAATGCATTCATACATAATTCCTTTTTTTAATATACCTTGTTTTACCATATTATTGATAGAACCAGCTTTAAAAACTTCATTAATAGACTGCATATGATTTCTATGACCACGCACGGCCAAAGTTCCATCGTCTATGTTCATACCTAAAGAAGTTCCTAAAAGTGCATTTTCAATATCATGAACAGCTAAGGCATTTCCAGTCAGTAATCCATGTATATATCCCATTTTTATTAGTCTAGATAACGATTGGGAAGCTCCTGAATGAACTATAACTGGTCCGCCCACAACTATTATTTTCCCTTTTTGTCTTACTGCTACTTCATAAATATCATATGCAACTTTTTTAATGATATGTTGAGTAGGTCTTTCGCTTGAAGTAGTGCTGCTCATGAATTGAAATATGTCAACTCCCTGACGAGGACGTTCATCAGGTATTATGCGTATACCTCTCTCTTTGATTACAATCATATCATCTTTTTTGATATCTCTAATCATTTTACACTCCGCTATTTTATTATATGTATCAACAACTATACACTTATCCATCATAATATTTTTGACATTCATCCAAATACCATCATAAAAAATCTGTGTTGGTTTATTGGTTGTACTATAAAATAAGTCAGGCATTACCATGTCCTTTGGGGCAGGTTCTAACAATACACTTTGTGTAGTAATTGGTTGAGCTCCAGCTCTGTAAATAGATTCTAATATTTGATTAAGATGGTTTTTATCTTTACCTTCTACAATAAGTCTAGCGTAACTAGGATCAGTTTTATTCTTACCAACAGTGAATTCCAGTACCCGAAATTCTCCTTTTAAATCCATTATATTATCAAAGATACTAGTTAAAATCATTGAGTCTATAAGATGTCCTTTGACTTCAATTTCCTGCTTAAAATTATTGATATTATTATTATTTAATGACGCCAAATTGTAATACAAAGAGTATATTTTAAGTAATTAAGCATTAATCAAATCGGAAGAGAAAGTTTCCCGGTATATTCGGATAGACTATGGTCTTTCTTGATCCGTGATACAATATTATTTTTATCTTCTTCTGAAAACCATTGTGCTATAGTTTTAGCTATTCCATTTTTATCGCAAATTACAATAACATAACCACTGGCTTCTTTGAATACAGCAATTAAGTTTTCTTCTCCAACAGGAACCCATACATTTGTTTTTGTATCCTTCAGAGCTAGAGCAGGCATTGCTGCATTTCCAGTATATAAATTTAACAAATCCTGCGATTGTTTAACACGTTTCTCTCCTAATTTGAGTGCCATGAAATATTGCATAACAACAGTATATTATGAATTCTTATCTAAATATTTTAGTATATTTGCAAGGATAGGATGAAAATCTGAACCTTCAATATTACCATTGACCTTCAAAAACTCAGATAAAAATTCAAATGAATAACCATTTCTAAAATATTGATTAGCTTGTAAGAACATTTCTATCTTATCTAGCTGCTTTACAAGGTGTACTTCTTTTGTTTGATTTAGTGTATATTCTTTCCATAACTCTGAGTAAAGTATTGCTATTTTACTTGGAAAAGAAGATATTATTACTTTCATTGCATTATCTTCTTTGATATGTTTTTCTAAAACAGAAATTTCTTTTGGCATATAATCTCCTATTATGGATTCTGCTAGATCATGTATTATACATAGCTTCATTACTTTTTCCGTATCAAGATCTAATAAATCAGAAAAAACCATTGACAAAGCAGTTAATGAATAGCTATGGTCTGCAACTGATTCAGCTTTTAGAATTTTGGCTTTGGATATCCAACCTGTCCTTTTAATAGTTTTTAACTTAAGAATATAGTCTATCAGATTACTAAATTTATAATCATTCATTTTATATTCATATAATTATATATCAATTAAATTAAAATTATTCATATCTTTTATTATTATTATTATTAGTATTAGTATTAATATATAATAATAAAAAATTTAAGGAGACAAGATTATAGGAAAGATTTCTAAATTTAGTAAATGGAAATATGCCATGATAGTAAATGGATTTAGATACAAATCAAATAGATATGCTAAGCCTGATGTAACAATAGCTAACATTATAGTTATAATAATTATTATTACGACATTTTGTATTTGTCCCATTTAAAGACACTACTTTCCCTTTTTTATTTAATGAATTATTTAAGATTTCCATGCTATATCTAATATTTGAAGTCTTTTATTTACTGTTCTACTTAGTACAAAAAGCAGATCCGAAAGTCGATTCAAATATATGAGAACCAGATTGTTAATTGTATCTTTCAACAATAATTTCGAAACGTTGGTTTCTGCTCTTCGTGTGATGCTTCTAGCAATATGGAGAGTAGAGGATTCAACAGAACCACCTGGTAGAATAAAATAGGTAATAGGAGATAATTCTTTTTCATAGTTATCGATATCATTTTCCAATGCTGTAATCATAGTAGATTGAACTCTTAAAGAATTGGACTTTGAAAGGTCTGGATCAGCTAAATCAGAACCTATAACGAATAACTCATTTTGAATCCTATTAAGCGTAATTATAATATCGGAAAAAGATTGATTATTGTTATTATTATTAGTTTTATTCTGTGACAAAAGAGATATTGATAAACCGATATATGAATTCAGTTCATCTATTGAGCCATAGGCAATTATTCTAATATCACTCTTTGGAATTCTTTTACCATCAATAAGTCCTGTTAAACCCTTGTCTCCAGTTTTAGTATATATTTTCATATAACTAATTCTGGATTCAGTGAAATAATATCCTATACTTTAACTAACTAACTAATAATTAGTAAGAATGTACTTCAGCTTTATGCTCTCTTAGATACTTTTTCTTCTTGAACCTTTCATTGCACTTGTCACATTTAAAAGGTTGATCAAATTCTAAGAGAAATCGTTGTTTCCTCTCTTCAGCAGTTTCGATGACCTGATTGGGTTCAGGATTAGGGGAATTATTCATTATGATTTCTTCTAGGAAATTATTTTTAATCTTTATTTAGTTTTAGAAAAATAGTTATGTTAGATTGATTATGTAAAAAATTACATATTTTTTTTATGAATATTTTTTATAAATTAGAAGAGCAATATTTACAAAATAGAATATATATTGAGTCAATTTTAATGAATATTCAATGCCGTCGTAGCTCAGCCTGGGAGAGCACTCGACTTGATTGATTATCTAATTATTCAAGGGTGAAGCTGAAGACCGAGCTGTCGTGAGCTCAAATCTCACCGACGGCATTGTATCCTCCCTTCGAATCCGCACCAACAACAATAAAGATGAAGAAAACAAAAATCAATCAATCAATAGAAGATTTTAAGTCTGAAAGCCGAACATACGCCTATAAGCAACCATCTCAAATCGTTACTTCACGTTTCAAAATGAGAGATCTATACAACAGAGAAAAAAGGTTAGGCTATTGGATTGAAAGAATAAAGATAAAAGCTAATGCTAAGGACGTTTTATTTATTCTATAAAGATAAATTTTTTGTCATAAATTATATTTTTCGCCATCTCTCTCTGTTTGGTCCCATTAACTAAATTGGATTTGCATAAACCTTAGAAGTTACTTGAAATAAACCTTAGAAGTTACTTGAAATTATACCTTGAATAATAATGTATTAACAATAAATGGTAATAATAATAAAACATTTGTTAATATGTTTCTTAATTTCAATATAGAAAGCATATTGGCATATTTCATATAATAACTACAATTTATTTTTCAAAAAAATTTTATAGATAGATATTAAGCAAAAAATTTGGAATTATTATCTTATATCTCTATCATTAAATGGGAATGGAGGTAATTGGAACTCATAAGGCAGTCTTGGTTCAAAGAGGGATGGAGCATCATTAGAATAGAATGGAGGTTGCTGTGGTGGCAATCGAGGCGGTGGTGGTGGTAGTGATTCAAACTCTGATGGAGGAATGTCATTGGGATGGAATGGAGGTTGAGATTCAAAGTTGGGAGGTACATTATTTTGGAGATTGAATGAATGAGGACCTGATTGGAATTCTTCTGGGTGAAAGCTATCATTTGGATTTAATGGTAGTGGTGGTGATTGAAATTCTTCTAAATAGATATCATTATTAGGTATTAGTCGTCCCTCTTTCTCATCACCAGATTGTACTGAACACGAGCCTATAATTTTGTCTTCTTCAGATGAGTTAAAATCTATGAGTATATCTGATGGATCACAGATAAAAGTATCATTGCCTAATCCTCCTATCATTTTATCAATTCCTCTTCCTCCATCGAGTATATCATTTCCCTCACCGCCATCAAGCAGGTCATCGTGATCTCCACCGAATATCTTGTCATTTCCAGTTCCACCTTCTAATTCATCATAATCACTTCCTGCACTTATTCTGTCATCTCCATCGTCACCTTTTATCATGTCATTTCCATCTTTTCCATATAAAATATCGTTTCCTGTTCCACCTTTTATTTTATCATCTCCATCTCCACCCATTAACTTGTCACTTTTTGGTGTCCCCTCAATAGATACATCTATTTTTGGTTTAAGTATTGTATTATTAGAATAATTATTTAATATTGCATTTTTTGAATTGTTTTTATCATCATTATATAGAATTAAATTAGATTCTGTCTCCATTTGCCCATTAGTAAATTTTAGTGTTAAATATTGTAGATGTAATACCAAGGAGATTGTTACTACTAAAGTTAAAATATATTGAATCTTTATCATTGTTATGTTTCATTTTTAAGAATTTCAATATTGAAATTAAATATTTTTTAAGATTTTTTCAATACAGTTTATTATAAAATAGATAAGGTAGATTGGAAACTGACTTATTGTATTTTTTTAAGTACCAAAGATTGTCATTATTAAATTTATTTTAATGTCTATTATTTTATATTTTGTTATTAAAAAAATTGTATGAAAAAGAAAAATAATCAGTGCATTTGGTTGAGGAAATGATTCCATAAAAGTATCGTATCCATTATTTTGTGAATTCGTCAAGGACGGATTAGAAGCGAGCATCTTAATCTCGCCGACAACAATAAAGATGAGAGAAAAAGAATGTCAATTGAAACTATATACTAAATTCAATACCTTTTTCTTATTTGGATCAACATGTTTTATATCTGATAGTATAGTTGTTTGGTTCCTTGTCTTCCTTTCCAATTATGTCAAACTTGGCTTAATATGTAATTAGCATAACATTACATTCGTATTTGTTATTTTATTTATTTTTTATTTGGTTTTGGATATCAATTTAAGCTTATTCTGGAAACTGTGATAGTTCATTTCCTTAGTTATTACTACTTTTTATATAAAACCGTTCTTGGTTTTCATCATATCCAAGATCAGCAAGTGTTATAACATTGTAACCGTTTTCATATAGATATTTCATTTCTAGTTCAAATAGTTGAGGTGAAGTATCAAAGTCCTTATTAGTATCTAATCTATGGTATGAAACAATTGGAATAGCATTTATCTGTCCATTTTTATTAAATTCTGTCTGTCTTTCTAATATTTTAATAAAACGTTCTAGCATGGCCTCATTTACTTTTTCGCCATGAGCATCTTCTCCCAAATAATTGGTTTCGTAGATTTTATCTTTTTCTCTATCATGTGACCATTCTTTCATTGCATATCTGTTTGTAGGTTTGGGACTTCCATCAGAAAAATAGGGACTACAATCAGTACTTCCTTCATAGTTTTTCTTACCGTAATCAAATTTTTCATATCCATCACAATTTAGAAACATGTATTTAGCATGTTCTGCAAATGCGAAATCAAAATATTTACTAATAATCTCTGCTATTTTTGGATCATTTCCACCTTTATTATATGGAGCTTGAAATACTGTAGGATGAAAGCCTTTTTCTTGTAAACATTCTTTTCCTTCTCTAATTATCGTTTCCATTTCCTCATATGTATCTAGCTCAATTAGGTTTAAATGGGTTGAACCATGAGATTGAATGTCATGTCCCTCATTTTGTAATTGTTTCAATTGATCCCAATTCAAACCTTTTGGACTTTGAGTACGATCACAGGCTACAAATAAAGTTATTTTAAAATTATATTTATCAAGAATTGGTTTTGCTTTTGTAAATGTTGTTTTGTATCCTCTATCAAATACTAATATTACATATTTATCAGTCTTTTCCTTTTTATTGTTATTGTTATTGTTAATATC
>DASUCH010000015.1:0-20128 GCA_035762785.1 Nitrososphaeraceae archaeon
GTTAATGTCTATGAATGGTTAGAAACACCTGGTCATCCAGGCTCTGAAAAAAAACCGTTTATGGCTAGAGAAAAAGATTGTATATTTTGTTTAGCATGCGAAAATGTGTGTCCACCACAGGCTATCAAAATTTTCCAAAAATAGTTTAACTTCCTTCCTCCTTTATTTATAACAAAATACTGATTACTGTGTCTAGTTTTAATTTAACTAACCAATATTGCAAAAAATGTTAACAGATACAACAATAGTTAAATTATTAAAAATTCGAAAGATGGAAGATCATCCCATGAAATTATAAGTATTGCTAATGTTATAATTTCACTAGATCAGAATTATTGGAGTAGATTTTATTAAATCAGATGTATAAGTGATAAATTTGTTTATTAAAAAAGTAATGAAAACTGTGTAAAATCGTCATTCTTCTTGTGTTATGATTGAAATTATGGTGTCATACTACTTATATGAAATAAATATGGTAATTTTTCAATACTTGTAGCAAGATGAATTAGATTTTATACGCTAGAAATCATAATAAATACAGTTAATAGATCGTAATATAATATTTAACAAATGATGATAAATAAAGATAATAAACCTAATAAATTAATACAGGAATCAAGTCCTTATCTTTTACAACATGCCTATAATCCTGTTGAATGGTTCCCATGGGGGGATGAGGCATTAAATAGAGCTAAAAAAGAAAATAAACCTATCTTTTTAAGCATTGGATACAGTGCTTGCCACTGGTGTCATGTTATGGCACATGAATCTTTTGAAGATGAAAACATTGCCCGAATTCTCAATACAAAATTTATTAATATTAAAGTGGATAGAGAGGAAAGACCAGACCTTGATGATATTTACCAGAAAGCATGTCAACTAGCTATGGGGAATGGTGGCTGGCCTTTATCAGTATTTCTGACTCCTGATCAGAAACCATTCTATGTAGGAACTTATTTCCCTAAACAATCTAGATATGGACTTCCAGGATTTTCAACAATTTTAGAAACATTATCTCAAGCTTATCACGATAAGAAGGAAGATATTGAAAAAGCAACGAATGAGCTTATGGAATCCCTTATAGAATCAGCATCTACTCTTACTATGAATACCAATACTGAAATAGAAAAAACAATTTTAGATGAATCAGCGATAAACCTTCTACAAATTGCAGATCCTTTAAATGGAGGATTCGGGCAAGCTCCCAAATTCCCAAATACAACCAATCTTTTATTTTTACTCAGATATTTTGACTACTCCAAAAATAGCCAATTTCTTAACTTCGTAGAATTTACAGTTAAAAAAATGGCTTGGGGCGGAATTCATGATCATATAGGGGGAGGTTTCTCAAGATATTCAACAGATGAAAAATGGCTTATTCCTCATTTTGAAAAAATGCTGTATGATAACGCCTTGTTAATTCAATTATTCTCTGAGCTTTATCAAGCTACCGGTAAGAAGCAGTATTTGACGTTAGTCCAAACAACAATTCTATTTTTGCTGAGGGAAATGAACCTCTTTAATGAAAAAAATGAATACACAGGATTTTATTCATCTCAAGATGCAGATTCTGAGGGAATTGAAGGAAAATTTTATACTTGGACAAAGGACGAAATTAAAGAAAATATACAAGACAGCCAGAAATTTGAATTGTTCTGTGATTATTATGGGATAACTCAAGGCGGTAATTTTGAAGGAACAAATATTTTAAATATTACAAAATCAAAAGAAACTTTATCAAAACAATACAATATCTCAATAGATAAAGTTGAAGATATATTGAATAAAAGCTTGGATATTTTATATAAGGTTAGAAAAAAAAGGATTGCTCCCGGAAAAGATGAAAAGATTTTAACTTCTTGGAATGCGTTAATGATTTCTGCTTTGGTTTCAGCATATAAAGTTACTGATAATAAAGAGTATTTAGATTTGGTAAAAAAAACAATAAATTTTATCGAAAAAAATTTATCATATAATCATAATAGATTAAAACATACCTATAAAGACGGACTTTCAAAAATTAATGGATATTTGGATGATTATTCTTATTATATTAATGCACTTTTGGATGTTTTTGAAATAAGCTCGAATTCATTTTATCTTCAAAGAGCCCTTGATTATATGGAGACACTAATAATCCATTTTTGGGATGACAATGCAAAAAGTTTCTTCTTTACATCAGACGATCAAGAACAATTGATCATAAGAACAAAAAATTTCTATGATTTAGCGATACCTAGTGGAAATTCTATGGCAGTTTATGCATTATTACGGATTTATTATATGACTCAAAACCAAGACTACCTAACTAAAGCCGAATCAATTATCAAATCTTGTTATAAACAAGCGTTAGGAAATCCTTTTGGATTTGGTCAATTATTGATTTCAATTTATTTGTATTTTAAAAAACCGATAGAGATAATTATAATACAAAATAAAAAAAATGACGACAACAAAAAAGAAATGAAAAAATGGATTATGAAACAATATATTCCAAATAGTATAACATTCAGTTTAGAATATCCATCTAATGAATTACAGCAGTTAATGTCATCACATATTTTTTCTCTTTTAAAAGGAAAAGATATAAACATTGCAGATAATGAGAAATTTAGAGAATGTGTCTATATCTGTCAGAATTTTACATGTTCACTACCGATTTATTCAATGGCCGAATTAAAAAAATATCTAAATAGTAATTGAAATTTATCAAGTAATTACATCCCTAACTAAATTATAAAATATTTTATCAATATTTTGTTGAAAATATAGCGCTATTTCCCTATGTTACTATATCTAATTGAATGTTTATAATAGTCATTTTATAATTCCCTATTTTATTAACCATAATAACGTAACCTTGATATTTCTGCATAGAGATGCATTTTCCCATACACCGCGACCCCGATTAATATAACTTCGTAGATTGTTTAATGATATTAATCTAGATTCAAGTCTTGGATTTATTGTGTTAGTTAGGATAGAAAAATCTTGTTTATATTAAATAACCCTCCGAGTTATTAAGATACTATTCGATATAGATTTATAGATAGTCATATATAAGAGAAATTACCCATTAAATTGGGTTTATAGATACGGCTCAATTATTAAATATGGAATTACACTGTCATAATGTTTTTTCTAATTATATGAATGACTCTCCTAGGATTCCTTTTGATTGTGGTGTTACCATTGAAGATCAGCTGTATTTAGCATGTGAAAAAAAGATCGATGCTTTGTTTATTACAAATCATAATACATTGAACGGATATAAGCAAATGTTAGCATATAGAGATAATCACGAAAAATTAAAAAGTATTAAAATATATCCTGCAGAAGAGATAACCATCAATACAAAAGGCCATGTGTTAGCCTATGGAATATATGAAACTATCAAACCAGGGATGGATATATATGAAACGTTAGATGCAATAAAAAAACAAAATGCTATTTCTTGTGCAGCCCATCCTTTTGCAGTTTCCAATGGAATTAGAGAAAATGCAATAAAATGTGATATGATTGAAACTTTCAATAGTAATAATATTGATCATTATTCAAACCTAGTAGCAGAAAAGTTTTCTTCTGACAATAACATGATATCAATAGCAGGAAGTGACTCGCATGTTCTAGCAACTTTTGGAAGATGCATAAACAGTATTGAATCAGACAATAATTTAGATTCTATATTACAAGAAATGTTAAAAAGAAAATCTAAAGTATTGAAAGCTGAACTTGCTTTAAAGGAGGAACTCTTTGAACATGCTTATTATATGTTGTCAGCTTCTAAAGATCAATTGTTAAACTATATCCTAGTTCATCACCCATCAAAATTTTCTTTGGTAAAATGGACTTTGGACTCCTTTTTATCCAAACCTAATAGTAAACTGTGGAAGCTCCTTGGGTCCTTAGGCTTATACTTATCAAAAAGGGTTTCAAAAAAAGTGAATATGAAAGGACATAACCCGTATGTGTTTCAGGATAGATCTTGGAAAACATTAATTTCAATGAGTTTATATCCATAGATATAATTCTTCAGCATTTCCTATCAAATATTTTTATAATTGGATAATCTTTCATATAGTATGAATAAAATGTTCTATCATAAGGGATTGGGGTTGATTGCCTGTACTTCTTTTTTAGTGGTATTTCTATATATTTTCAATACCTTACCAGTGAACGCACTAGCACAACAAATGACTAGTGAAATGAAAACAATGGATACACAAAAAAATATCGCCGAAATCCAAAAATCTAACTGGACTGGAACTGTAGATATATCAAAGGTTATTAGGGAATCTTTTAATCCATTAATTAAAGTTAGTTTATCAGAAGCGATCAATAAAGCTGAATTAAACATTGGTAACAACACTTCTGCTGTAGCAGCCTTTATTCACCCTGTTAATGGATATTTAGTATACGTAATCTATTTATTAAATGATTATAATGAAGTAACAAAAGTAATTATAGATGTAGGAACAGGGAATACACTAAATGTTAAAAAAATGACGATAGAAGATATGATGTTCAAATTTCATCATGGAGGAATGACTATGTCTCATAGCCAATCATTTGAAAAAAATAGCATGATGGAAAAAATGATGAGTGACACTCCTTATTAAATTCTAACCTAACTTAAAAATTTTAATTAATTTATTTTTTCTGACTTCTAATGTCACTTACCATTATATTTCTAACTAAGTGGAAATATTTTTCTAGCAAAAATTAGATAGGTTGTATGGCCAACCATTCTCATAGAGGGTCGCGTCATCCCTTCTCTCGCTTCAATATTACGAATTAAAATTTCGACACACTCGATGTCTGTGAAATGATTATTTTTCAATGAAACTGAAGTTTTCTCTGCTTGATTCATAGTAGGGCATACCGCCAGAAAAACACCGCTACCTTTTAATGCATTATAAGCTACTTCAACTGCAGTCCAGGGATCACCAAGATCAACAATTACGGCATCAAAATCATACAAATTTATTCCTTCTCGTATATCTTGTTCTGTAATTGTTACGTATTCATCCATCTTTGCTTTCAGTAGATTTTTTTTTGCAATTTTCATGAAGTTCGGATTAATATCGAATGAAAAAATATGTCCATTAGGTTTTACTATGCTAGCAAGAAATGTTGTTAAAGCTGCACTTCCTGTTCCTATTTCTAATACTTTTGATCCATTTTGTATTCCACTTCGTATCGCGATATATCCAAGATCTTTAGGATAGATTATTTGAGTATTTCTTTCTGATTTCATTATGAAATCATGAATAGTGGGTTCAAGTAAGTAAATATTTTTGTGTAGAGTAGTATTTATCGACGTACCGTATTCTAGACCAATTATTGAAGAAATATCAATAATTCCTAAGTGCGTATGCATCATTTTTTCTTTTTCTACTCTTATAAGCCATTTCTTGTTCATGGTATGATAAAGTAATACATAGTTACCTACACTGATTTTCATATTATTTCCTTTAAATAATCTACAATTAATATTTATTATAAAAATACATGAGTTGAATGTTCATATTCTTGGAAAAGATTTTATTCCTAAAATTTCGAAAAGATTAGCGAGAACATTTACAAATATTTTTACTAGCATTAGTCTGCTGATCTTCAAACTTACCTCTGCACCTAAAACGGGTAGATTCTCATAAAACGAATTGAATATGGTACATAATTTGTTTGCATATTTTGTTAAAATCTTTGGATTAAGTGTATTTATTGATTCTTCTATAATTATGGTAAACTTTGATATCTCTTTAATAAGATCTCGCTCTATATTGTGATTTAAAAGATCACATCTTATATTATCATTATTTATATTATTAAATTCCCCTAAAGAGCCATCACCTTTTTCTATAATTCTCATAGCTCGTGCAAATGAATATTGTAAATATAAAGAAGTATCTCCATCAAGGCTTAATGATTCTTTCATATCAAATGTTATCATTTTATCTAAATCCTGTCTGAGCAAGTTATATCTAATTGCTGAAACGGCAATTCCTTCCGCGATCTCATTAATCGTAGTATCATCGAAATCAGGATTTCGTTTCTTGACTTCATAACTGGCCTTATTGTGCAATTCATCCAATATAGTATCGGCATTAATAAAAATTCCTTTTCTACCTGACATATGAATAATTTTCTTGTTTATCTTATCTGATTTCATTCCTATATCGTGAACACTATTAGAACTCAGAGCAACCGTCTCATATCCAAGATATACATATCTATTAGTACTTGGATCTATAGCATTTATAACTCTAGAAATTATTTTTTGTAATCGTTCCTGTCTAGAATCGATTATAGTTATTACTTTATTAGGTCTCTTTTCCATGAAAAATAAGTCGATTGGGTTTAGGTGATTGTTGGTATTTTCTGACTTTAACATAGTTTTCCATAAAATTGATTTATCCCATTGTAAAGAAATTTTTGTATAGGTAAAAGGATCGTCTATTAAATTTAATTTCCATACTGCAAATGAAATATCTTTTGCAATATATGTAGCAGTACCATCACTTCTTATTACTACCTTCTCTTCATTGTGTTCATCCCTAAGTACCCAACAATTGACATTTTTACCTATTGTTGAATAATATATGATATTTTTCTCTTTTAACAACTGAAATGTTTTATCCCAAAGCTTTGATAACAAGATTTGTGATTCTATAATAAGTAAGTCGTATCTAGATTTGATCCTCCAGCAAGATTCAAGTTGTTGTTTTACTATTTTCTCAACTATGTAATTTGTAAATTGAGCTAATTCTGTGTTTCCTTGTTCTATCTCTTTAATAATCAATTTCCTTTTCTCAATTAATTCTAAATTATTATCATATAATTCATTCATTTTAACATATATTTCACCACAATATTGGTCAAATTTAATTTTTTTTTTGATATTATCAGAACTAAAATCAGCAAACTTAAAGGCTACAATAAGATCTGCAACTTGGACACCTGAGTCATCTATGTAGTTTAATACAATAGTTTTGTGATTTGTCAATTTAAATAACCTATATAATGAGTCACCTATTACAACATTTCTAAAGTGTCCAATATGTAAAGCTTTATTTGGATTTACACTAGTATGTTCAATGACTATTTGATTATTATGACCAATATTTGGTATCAATGATTTATTTTGTATAAATAATTTTAAGAGAAAGTTATTGAAACTGGTATAATTAATGTTAAAGTTAATATGACCTGATATGTGAGCATTTGCATTTAAAATCAAAGAATGTTTTCCTATTCTTTTTAACTGATAATTAATAGAATTGTAAACAAGTTCCCGAGCAATTTCATTAGGTTTTTTATGTATCCTTTTGCTAAGTAAAAAAGCAATATTTGTTGTTAAATCACCGAAATCTGTTTTTGGAGGTTCGGAAACATCATATTCTATATTACCATATTGTAGGTCCAGTAAAGCCTGATTAACAAGTTCCCTAACTTGGTGGATTACTTCTTTTAGGGTCATTTGATAGCATTTTTACCAAAAAAATTTAAAGCAATATAATCTAATGCTTCCACTAAGCCTTTTCCTGAATTTTCAGAGACAACATAATTAGCCTTTGATTTTACAATTTCGTCCGCATGATTGAGGGCAATGCCAAAAGCACAAAATTGAAACAACGGAATATCAGTTTCACTATCTCCAATTGTTACTGTTTCAGAAGGTTTAATTCTCAAAATTTCTAATGCTTTTGCCAGACCAGTAGCCTTATTAATTCCTATATTGTTAATATGAAAGGAATACTTGCTATCACTTAGATCTAAACTCAGGTTATTATCTTTAAGGATTTGCTTTCCTAATTCAATGTCGAAAGATCTCTCTAATACCACCTCCGTCATGCGATCAAAAACATTTTTTAATTTAACATTTTCCAATTTTCTTGTTAAGATTCTATATCCACTCATACATTTCTCTTTGTTCCCAAGAAGAATATGTTGCGTAGGACTGATAGTAACAACGCCTCCATTTTCTCCCACTGCTATTTTAGTAGTCCCCCCAAATACAGATAACATATAGGCTTCGACAGAAGAGCGGCCTGTTACATAGATAATTCTATAACCTAATGTTTCTAATGTTCTAAGATTTTGCATAGCAGGAAGATGTATCATTCCTCCCCCATTCTCAGTCAAGGTACCATCAATATCAATTGCAAAAGCTTTAATTAATAAGGTCATAGTAGAATGTTACGTTTTACATTTTATTCTTTCAAAAAAAATTTAAAAAAACTTTCATTCTCCTTTTACTTCTTCTCTTGATCTAAACTTTGGTGTTATTCCTAGAGAACTATAATTTCCAGTTGAACAGGTAAAACATAGCTCTTCTTCTGGTATTCCTATTGCTTTAGCAAGATTTTCTGTGTCGTTATAGAATACTTGATCTGCACCAATTAATTTACTTATTTTTTCATTGACGCCCAGTTTTTGTCCGTTATTTACAAATTTTTGATTTGCTAGTAGTTCATCCATAGAAGGAAAATCTATGCCTGCGTAACAAGGAAACTGAACAGGAGGATAGGTAACTATCATATAGATTTTGTTGGCTCCTGCTTCTCTCAGGGTATGAATAATAGATGCGGAGCTGGTACCTCTAATAATACTGTCGTCTATTATTACCACATTTTTGCCATCAATAATGTCTTTTATAGGAAGTATTCCTTTATTTATTTCGATTCGATCAGATTGATATGGTTCGATAAAACTCCTTAATGCACCTTTATTGATATGCCTATCCTTAACTAATCCTTCTTCGAATGGTAATCCTGTTTGTAGCGCATACCCTAATGCTGCTGGCCTTGCGGAGTCAGGAACTGGAACGACCAAGTCTGCTGAAGGAATTGGGAACATCTTACCCAAAATTTCTCCCATCCTTTTTCTAGCCGCATATATATTCACACCTTCCATTATACTGACTGGATGGGCAAAATATGTGTATTCAAAGGCACAATGGGCATGGGGTTTATCGGAAGAAAAGCTTTCAGTTTGTAAACCATTCATATTTATTTTAATTAATTCTCCTGGTTCTACGTCTCTTATTAAATAGGCCCCCACTGCAGAAAAGGCACAAGATTCGGATGCAACAATATATGTATTTGTCTCTTTGTGAAATCCCAAAACCAATGGTCTAAAACCTTTTGAATCTCTTGCAGCATAAACAGATCCATTGTCGGTCATAAATGTGAAACAAAACGAACCTATCATCTCTTGTTTTAGAATTTTAATAGCATCCGTTACATTTATCTTAATTGATAGATGCTCTACAAGCCTTTTGGCGGCAATAAATGTATCACTCATTGTTTGGGGGGTAAAGGTACAACCTCCAACCATATTTGCCAATTCTTCAACATTTGCAATTGTTCCGTTATGGGCAATACACAAATCTTTAACTTTTAAAGGCTGAGCATTTTCAATAGTACTCTTTCCAAAAGTAGAATACCTAACATGACCTATTCCAGCATTCGATTTGTAAGTTCTAGCAATATTCTTAAAATGATCTGCGTATCTCGAAACTAGACCAAGTTGTCTAAATGGTTTCTTTTTAGGTACGGCTATTCCCCATGATTCTTGACCCCTATGTTGAAGAGCGCGTAAAGAATCAATGAGAAAAGGAATGACATTATGTTGATCTAGAGAAAAAACACCTACAACACCACAGTTTTCTGTTACCATTTCAATATACCATTACTTAAGCTGTCAAAATATTTTAATCATATGTCTTGTCCAGTGCTTTAACAAAAATAAATATCCCTTAATTTTATTCACTAATTTTCCATAATTGAGGTTAAATTTTCATAATATTTTTTGGCGATTTCTATTTCTAAATTTATAATTTTTTTATTTTTCGAAGCAAATATAATATTATCTCCATCATCCATGACTTTTCCAATTTTTGCATATTTTAAGTTTTTAAATTTAGAAAATGCTTTTTCAAGTTTTTCTTCATTTTCTGTTCCAATGATAAATCTAGAGGGAGTTTCAGAAAAAAGAAGAAAATCTATTCTTTTACAGTTATGAGGTACCGTATCTAGGTTAATGTTTATTCCACAATTAGAATCAATTGCCATCTCTGTCAATGCTATAGAGAGACCACCCTTTGAACAATCGTGAGAACAACTAATTAAATGTTCTCTAATAACTTTTAAAATTATCTGTGAGTTAATCGAGTCAATTTGTAAATCTAGTTTTGGAACAGTCCCGCCTTTTACCCCATTTAGGTACTGTAAATATTCTGACCCACCCATTTCATCACCCGTGATTCCTACGATGTATAATGTGTCCCCAGGAGACGGACGAATTTTCGAGATACATTTCCTACTTTCAATAAGACCCAACATTCCTATTACTGGCGATGGTTTTATGGGTCCAATTTTAGTTTCATTGTAAAAACTGACTTTCCCACCCACAATTGGAATTTTATTGAAATCGCTAAAATCAATCAATGCTTTTATACTTTTTTGAAATGTCCAAAAAATTTCTGGATTTTCAGGATTTCCAAATTGTAAATGATCAACTATACCTATTGGGTTTCCACCTGAGGAAATTATATTTGCTCTGGCTTCAGAAAGACATGATAAAGTACCTTCATAAGGGTCGTGATAACATAATTTCGAATTTCCATCTAGTGTTACTGCCAAGAATTTATCATTTGTTAATTTTATGACTGCACAATCCGTCATTCCTGGCCTAACAATAGTTCTGAGTCCTATTTCATGATCAAATTGCTGAAATATCCAATTCTTCAAGGCAATAGTAGGATTAGCGAGCATATTGAGAACGGTTTTATTCAGGTTATACGGAAGCTTCAAAAAGATTTTCTTGAGGCTCAAATTATCAATATATTTAGGCTTTCTACTCTTTCTATTCAACAAAGGAGCATATGCAATCAAATTTGAAGGCATTTTTGCAATAGGTTTTCCATTTTTATATATTATAAGGTTTTTATGTTTTTTAACCTTCCCAATTATGGCGAAGGGAACCTCATATTTATGTAGGATTTTTGTAAAACTTTTCAAATTCTGTTCGTTAGTAATATATAACATTCTTTCTTGTGATTCAGAGATCATAATTTCTTGAGGTTCCATATCACGATATTTAACAGGAACTTTACCCAAATCAATGTCAAAACCCTTATTTAAATTGGCGGAAGTCTCCGAAAGGCAACAAGATAAGCCTCCTCCTCCAAGATCTTTCACAGCTTTTAGAAAATTAGCTTCTACAGCTTCTTTAGTGACTTCAATTAATAATTTCTCCATAAAAGGATCAGGTATTTGAACGGCAGATCGATCTTCTTTTGCCAAATCTTTAGATGCAAATGACGCACCATGGATGCCATCTCTACCAGTACTACTGCCTGCTAGGATGATTATATCATTTTCTTGGATAATATTCCTTATCAGATTTTGTTTTTTCCCAAATCCTATTGCTGCAACATCCACCAAACAATAATTTGTGAAAGATTCATCAAATTCAATCTCACCTCCTACTGTAGGAATTCCTATACAATTTCCATAATCAGCTATTCCTCTCACCACATTTTTCAATAGCCATTTAGAATGGGAATATAATTCATTATTTTCTCTTTTTGATATTTTGATAGCGGTTGCGGGAATTGGTGAAGTTATGTGTCCAAATCTTAATGCATTAAGTATAGCAATTGGAAGAGTTCCCATGGAAACAATATCACGAATTATTCCTCCAACTCCTGTAGCGGCACCTCCATAAGGTTCCACAGCTGATGGATGGTTATGACTTTCTATGTGTATGGTGATTACATCACCATTACCGACATCAATAATTCCTGCATCATAGCCAGGTCCTTTTATGATCCTTTCCGCATCAGTAGATAATAATTTAATATATTTTTTAGAAGATTTATATGAACAATGTTCTGACCATTGTGCTCCCACAATTTCTTTTTCTAAAAAATTGGGTTCACGCTTTAATTTTTTTTTGAGATATTGTAATTCTGAATGACTTAAGATTTCCAAATACTATCTATGATAGGTTCACTATTTATGAGCTTATTTTTTTATATTTGCAATTAATGAATCAAAAATTTTCATAGCCGAATTTGACAATCCAAATAATTTCAATTCACGTTGACAAGTTCTTTCAGGATGAGGCATCATTCCTACAATATTTTTAGCCTCATTACTAACTCCAGCAATAGCATCAAGAGAACCATTAGGATCGTCATTATGATAACTAAAAACTATCTGATTTTTTTTTTTAATCTCTTTTAACTGATGCTGGTTTATAATAAATCTTCCTTCTCCATTAGCAATAGGAATTTTAAATATTTCATTCATTTTAAATTTAGATGTAAAAGGGGTATGTGTATTTCTAACCATCAGATCTGTCCATTTACAGGTAAAATTAAGGGATTTATTTTTAATTAAAGAGCCAGGAAGTAATTCCGATTCAACTAAAATTTGGAATCCATTACAAATTCCCAATATTGGAACTCCATCTTTGCCCATTCTTTTTATTTCTTTAATTATTGGACTATGAGCAGCGATGATTCCTGCTCTTAATCTATCACCAAAAGAAAAACCACCAGGGATAATTATTGCATCATAATTTTTTATATTGTCTTTTTTATGCCATATAAGCTCAGTTTTTATATTGTATATATTTGTTAAAACATGATAAATATCCCTATCGCAATTGCTTCCGGGAAAGATTGGAATTGCGATTTTTTGCATTCGAATATTCTAAAAATACATTTATAGGGATTAATATTTTTGGATCAAAAAAAAGTTTTTAAGAAATACCGTAAAATTGATAGAATTATAAGGTTTTCAATTTTATAATACATTTCATTGCTATGATTGAATCTGTAAGGGATATAATGATAAAAGATCTGCTCACAATATCTGAAAATGAAACTGCTTTAAAAGCAGCGCAGTTAATGACTGAAAAGGGAGTAAGCTCTATAATTGTTTTATCTGATGATCAACCCATCGGGATTGTTACAGAAAAAGATTTTATCAAAAAGATATGTCTAAAAGAATTAAAACTATCGAGTGTCAAAGTAGGACACATGATGTCTAAAATCAGAACCTCTGCAACACCTGACACTCCTATCGATGTTGCTGTTCAAAGAATGATGAATAATAGGATAAGAAGACTACCTATTGTAGAAAATGGCAAAGTTGTAGGTATAATTACTGTAACTGATTTAGCCAAGCATCTACGCACTATATTACTTTTGAACAATACACTTTCTTCAACTCAATTATCTCACAGTAATGTGGAAAATTATTAAATTATCAATATTGCTCAACAATTTATCGATTTAATATTTTGAAATATCTTTTTTCTTAGTAATTATTTATCAGAGATGATATTAACTTGACAATTACTTACGATGGGATTAAATATTCTTAAATCTTCGCACATTTTTTTTACACTCAATCTGGCGTCACCCGGGTTTTTTGCATTTACAATTAGTTTTAATACCTTTGCACTTCTTACAGATTTAATATTAGTATATTTATTTTTTAAAATTAAATCATGATAAATTGTTTCTCCTTCAGGGTCATTTATAAAAGATTTGTTTTCTATTATAACGATAACATTAAACTCTTTATTACCCAATAATATACCCAAATTATTATAGCTACTTAAATATATTTTAATTATTGGCAAAGAATTAATTACAGTAAAATAAAAATCGATGATATTTATGGTCATGTAGCTCAGCCTGGCCAGAGCGAAGGTTTTGTAAACCTTAGGTCGTGGGTCCAAATCCCACCATGACCTATGTTTAAAAAATTAATTTCGGCATCAGCTAGGTTTCCCTCCATAATGCATGAGTTTTTGCTAACATAATGAATCCAATGGCATATACCAACTGTACAGATATTCCAATCAGAACAGACCAATTTTCTGGAGTATCAAATCCCATAGCATATTGAACCATTAACGATGCATGAGTTGTAGGCGCTATATAAGCAACATGTTGAAGACCTTCTGGGAGTTTGTTGATTGAATAAAAAACAGGTGGTAAGATAGCTAAAAAAACATTAACGAAAGAAATAATCTGTGTTGCATTTTTCATATGTAACATATGTGAAGATAAAAAAAAACCCATACTAGAAGTCGAGATCCACACTATAAGAATTATAAAAATAAGTAGTGGAATATACAACAACGAAACTCCTATATAAAAAATTAAAAATAATAAAACAACTAGTGCTGGAAATCCAAATAAAATTTCTGAGAGTGCTAAACCAGTCATATATGTTAATGGAGAGATAGGAGAGGCGACGAAGATATCCTGGATTTTGTATTCTGTCTTATAATAGGCGATATCCTGACCTAATGCAAGTCCATATCCCACTAAAGCCATTACTAAACTTCCACTAAGGGCAAATTGTGTATATTGCCCATCGCTGATAATAAATAAAACAAATAGTAGAGAAAAAGGAGTAATGGCAGTAAAAATCAGAGAAAGCGGATTTCTTCTTAGCCATAATATCCCAGTTGTATAAGCAATAACTAATACTTGATAAACTTTGAACATACATGTATTGTAATTTATACTAATTTTCTTATTTTTGAAATAACTATTCGCCTTATCTAAAACCATCTTAGTTAATAATCGTTTTTTATAATCGATAATTATAAAAAGATATTTTTTGTACTATTTTAGATATTGAAATTATTACATCGAGGAAAGGTCAAAGATGTATATTATCAAAACGAGAATAGTACCCTATTATTTGTGTTTTCTAATAGAATATCTGCATTTGATGTTAAGATGACACAGGATATTCCAAAAAAAGGTGAAGTTTTATGTAAATTTGCAAAGTTTTGGTTCGATAATCTTGAAGTCCAAAATCATATGGTTAAAATTATTGACGCCAATAAGATGTTAGTGGAACACCTATCCATGATACCACTTGAATGTGTCGTGAGAGGGTACTTCTATGGTAGTCTAGTTGATAGATATTACAACAATGAAATTGATTGGAAAAACTCTCAAGACTTTAAACCTTTGGCTGATAATTTTGATCCAGTAGTCGCATCAAAACTACCAGAGCCAATATTCGATCCTACCACTAAATCCAGCGAACATGATAACCCAATTTCTAAAAATGAAATAATTTCATCTAATATGTTATCAAAGAAGGATTTTGATTTTTTGAAAAAAAAATCCATAGAACTTTATCTCAAAATGAGCAATATTGTAAATCTAGCGGGGTTTTTAATGGCAGATGTAAAATTTGAATATGGTTTCAATAGAAAAGGAGAAATAGTGTTGGGAGACTCCCTTGGTCCCGATGAATATAGATTATGGAAAAAAGTCAATTATCAAAAAGGATCTATTCAAGAAAGTTATGATAAACAAATTTTAAGGGATTGGCTAACCAATGTGGGGTTTAAGAAAAAAGTTAGTGAACATAAATCTTATGATACAAAACCTCAACCCCCAAAATTACCTTCCAGTTTAATAAGGAAAATATCTCAAAGATATATTCTTGCATATGAAATGATAACTGGTGATAAAATTAAGTGATCTTATGGTTTTTATTGATGCACTATCATAACTCATTTGCAGAAATTATTAAGGTACCCTTGGTTTTCGAATCTTGTAATAAATTTATCATATCTCTTGGTATATGAATTGCGGCTTTATTACACTTTATTGACGCAGTTCTGTTGGATATGTAATTACTAGTTCTAATCACAATATCATGTGGATTACTCAAAGTTAATCCGCTGTTTCCAAATCCGTTTATTTCAAATGATAGAGTACCAACTATTATCTTGAAATTTATTAAAATATTATCTTTTGTTATCAAGGTTCGTAATTTAGGGTGAATATCAATACAACCCTTATTAGCGTTGATTCCTACAATACAATTTCCTTCTTTTGTAAGATAATTGTCTTTTGTTATTTCTATTGTTCGAGAATGCGTCGCGCGAACATTTGGGTGACCAGAAAATTTTACTTCCTCAGTTATCATTTAATAAGAAACTGCGTTAATAAGGTAAATTTAAATTAAACACTGGGAAGTAGTAATATCGAATTGTTACCAGCAGCAGCAGGTTATGATAGAGCTATAACAGTATTTTCTCCTGATGGAAGGTTATATCAGGTTGAGTATGCAATTGAGACAGTAAGGAGAGGTACTCTTGCTTTAGGAATGAAATGTAAAGATGGAGTTCTTTTGGCAGTTGAAGAAAAAACAAGGAAATTACAGATTTCTGACGTTACTCAAAAGATCTTCCAAATTGATGATCACATAGGAGTAGCTGCAGCAGGTTATATACCTGATGCAAGAGCGCAAGTAGATCATGCTAGATTTTTCGCTCAAAGTAATAAATTAATCTATGATGAACCAGTCGATGTGGAAATTGTCGCTAAAAATATTGCAGATATGTCACAACAATTAACCCAATATGCTGGCGTCAGACCATTTGGAGTTGCATTAATCATTGCAGGTGTAGATACGACTGGAGGAGAATTATTTTTAACTGATCCTAGTGGGACATTTATTGGATATGATGCAATTGCTATAGGCCAAGGAAGCGATCAGGTAAATGAGTTTTTAGAAAAATATTACACACAAGATGTTTCTTTACAAGATGCAGGAAAACTTGCCCTCGAGTCAATTAACATGGTGAGTGAAGAAAAAACAGGAATTTCTCATATAAAGATGTCATTGATCGAAAACGAAAGCAAAATTATGAGAAAAGTCGGTGAAGAAGAGATAGAAAAGTTCGCGAAAATAGCCAAAGAAAATCCTACCAACCCAAAAGACAAATCCTCGTAAATATTTTCCCCGAATGTTTATATTTATTTTATGTAATTGACAATACCATGGGTACTAAGGCTCCAAACTTGCATGTTTCGGAGTGGGTGCAAGGGTTACCTACAAACATTGATAAGAATATAGGAAAAGTAGTTCTGGTCGAAGTATTTCAAGTCAATTGTCCTGGATGTTTTATGTATGCCCTTCCTAATGCAGTCGATATATACAAGAATAACAGCAGAGATGATGTAGTAGTTTTGGGATTAGCTACGGCATTTGAAGATTATGATAAAAACACACTAGAGAATCTCAAATTATTATTATCTTCTGGAAAAGTTATTGGAGAAACCTTCAATGCTTTAAACCAGTATGGCCAATTAATTGACGGTGATAAACTGAATTATAAAATTCCGTTCCCTGTTGCTATGGATGTTCTGCGTAGAAATACAGAAGATTTTTCAGATGATAAAGTTATTGATTTTATTGAATCCAACATTGACAACTATAACTCATACAGTGAGCCAGATAAGAAACTCCTTTTTGAACGAATTAAACATTATTTAAAAAATAAAAAGTATTCTGCGTTGACGTTTGACGAATATAAACTTAAAGGTACCCCCTCTGCTATCTTGGTAGATAGAAAAGGTAACTTACGAAATGTTTTTTTTGGAGCAAATAATTATCTTAATGGTTTGATTAATCAATTAGTGAATGAATGAAGATAAAAGATAGAATTTGCGTTGCCATTCCAGATTCTTCCTTATCAGATGAAAAGGGGTTGAGAGAAAAAACATTAAAGATTGGTAAATTTGCGAGAGCATTTTCTATTTTTGGAGTAAAAAAAATTGTAATATATAGAGATCCTACAGAAACAAAAAGAAATTCAGATCTCTCCCTTATTAGATTGATTCTTGAATTTTTGAATACTCCTCCTTACTTAAGAAAGTCGATATATCCAATGAATGTAGACTTGTCATATACAGGTCTTCTTCCACCAATTAAAGCTCCTCATCACAAGAACAAGGTTAAACTCAAGGATATCACTCTTGAGGAAATAAGAATGGGTGTTCTTTACAACCGAAATTCCGTTATGCAACAACTGGAGAGAAATACATTTACTAATGGTGAAAAATTTATCCTTAATTTTAAGCAGGAAAATTATAAATTCTATGTAAATGTCGGACTGGATTGGCCTATCCCTTTTTTGGGAGAAGGTGTTAATGGTGAAAAAGTTATTGTCAAGTTTATTAATAGATATCCAAAACTAAGAGTCATCAGGGCATCTTCAAAAGATTTGGAAAACTTGTATTTTGGATACAATGTAGTAAGCGTAGGTCTTCTTGAAAATTTTTTTAAAAAACTTGACCAAAAGACCTTTGTTATATTTACATCAAAAAAAGGACGCACATTCAAAAGTGCTGAATCTCAATTTTACAAAAGTATTACCAATTTTGAAAATTTATTAATTGTTTTCGGCTCGCCTAGTAAAGGTCTTAAAGAAATTTTTCCTAGTTACTATAATACAAAAAATTCACTCTATTTAAATATGTTTCCTCACCAAAAAACTCAGACTATACGATTAGAAGAAGCAATTCTGGGCACTTTAACTATGTTTAATCATATTCTTTTTTAAATGATACCTTTTCTTCTTCTTTAATTATCTGGTAAATTTAAAGAAATAAATTTATTAATGGGTTTGCAAGGTTTCATGCTGTATCAATGGGTCATAGAAAGTATAGTGCACCTAGACGAGGAAGCCTAGCATTTTATCCTAGAGTTAGAGCTAGGAGTGAAGAGGCTAGATTGAGAAATTGGCCTGAACACAATGATAATCCTTCTCTTTTGGGTTTTGCTGGGTTTAAAGCAGGCCAACTACAAGTAATGACGATAGATGATAAGGAAAAAACTCCTAATTTCGGTAAACAACTTGACAATTCATCAACGGTAATTGCAACGCCTCCAATCAATATTATTGGTATAAGATGTTATAGAAAAGATCTCTATGGAGAAAAGGCTTTTATCGACGCTTATTCTAAGGATTTACCTAAAGGATTAGAGAGAAAATTTAAGACTAAATATAACGAAAAATCTTTTGAAACAATTGAATCATCTTTCAATACTATCTCCTCATTTTTTGCAATTGCATCTGTTTTTCCGAAAAAAGCACACCTAGCTCAGAAAAAACCATTTGTGTTTGAAATAGGTGTCTCAGGAAAAGATAACAAAACAAAATATGAATTTTTAAAAGGGATTATAGGAAAAGAAATTAAAATATCACAGGTTTTTCAAAATGGTCAATTAATTGACGTATCAGGAATAACCAGAGGTAAAGGTGTTGAGGGGCCAATCACTCGTTTTGGTGTTAAGCGAAAACAACACAAATCAAGAAAAAGTGTAAGAGCCCTTGGAACCTTAGGTCCCATATCACCAGCAGTGGTAATGTATTCCGTTCCGAGGCAAGGACAACGAGGTTTTCATCAAAGAACTGAATATAATAAAAGGATATTGTTGATATCATCAGATGAGTCTTCTCAAACAACATCACAATCTCCTAAATCTGCAATCAATCCTCCGGGAGGTTTCAAACATTTTGGATTAGTTACAACTGATTATATTATAGTTAGAGGTTCAATACCGGGAGTACCAAAGAGATTAGTTAAAATGAGACAACCTATAAGGACTACTACGAAAAAAGTTATTGAACCTAAAGTAATTGAGGTGGTCGCAAAATGATTATCACAAATATTTTAGAAATGGATGGGAGTAATAAAAGTACCATAACCTTACCTGTGGTTTTCGAAACTCCCTATCGTCCTGAAGTGATTCAAAAAGTTTACAATAATCTTAATTCCTATACATTTCAAAGGCAAGGTAGATATCCTGCAGCAGGACAGATGGTTAGTGCGGAGTCACGAAATACTGGATTGGGAATAGCAAGAATAGCTAGAGCACGAGGAGAAGGTTTTCCTAGGGCTGGACAAGCAGCTGGTGTAGCAAGCGTGAGACATGGACGCCTAGCTCATCCTCCTGTTTCATGGAAAAATATCTATAAAAAAGTAAATAAAAAAGAAAAATTATTAGCCTTATGTTCTGCTATTGCCGCCACAACTCATAGTGAATTGATCAAAAGACGAGGACATAAGATAAAGGATACATTACAATTACCAATTGTTGTTTCAAAAGAAATTGAATCCGTTATGAAATCGAAAGATTTACAGAAAATTTTGCTTAAATTGGGTTTAGAAGATGATCTAAAGCGTACATTTTTTAAAAGAAACAAATCACTCCATAAAAATAGTAATAATCGTAGATCTGCATTAAGTGTACTTATACTAGTTGGTAATGATGAAAAG
>DASUCH010000016.1:0-17022 GCA_035762785.1 Nitrososphaeraceae archaeon
TGTAAGGTTGTTACTTGTAAGGTTGTTACTTGTAAGGTTGTTTCTTGTAAGGTTGTTACTTGTAAGGTTGTTACTTGTAAGGTTGTTACTTGTAAGGTTGTTACTTGTAAGGTTGTTACTTGTAAGGTTGTTACTTGTAAGACTATCAATAGTGTTTAGTGATTCATTAGAAGGTTTTACTGGACCCATATCATCCAATGTTATCACACATTCCATGTTGTCACCTGAACCGATAATACCTTTACACCCAGCTGAAAAAGTATCTTTATATCCAGAGAGGTTATTTATTTGGACTTGATAAGGTCCAGGTTGTAGAGATACAGATTGTCCATCAGGATTACCTGGGAATGAATTTGGAGTTGCCTGGCTGCCATTTACTGATATAATAAAATCTTTTGTTTGGTTCGTTCCCCCATTATCATTGATAACTTGAGTCACTATATTTATGAGTGATGCAGAAGTAAAGGATTCTTTTTGAATTGGGTTAGCAAATACATCAACTTCATTGATACTTGCCCAATCATTTACACTATTTCCAGTAACACTAATCCTAAGATACTTACCAAGGGTGTCGGGGAGATCATAAAATTCAATATCGTCAGTAGTTTTACCATTGGTGCTTGAAAAAACCTGTCTAAAATCAGAACCATCTGAAGACACTGAGACTAAGAAATCAATGGAACGAATATTTCCTTTATACCAAGAAATTCCAAGATCACATATTTGTTTTTCTTGTCCAAGATCAAATTGTAACCATGAACCTAATCCTAAATTTGACCATTTTGTGGAAAGGTCATTGTCTACTGAATTGCCCTCAGTATTATTTGGTGAACTATCTATTGATGAAATATGATCGACAGGGATATTTAAGGGTGAACATGGAGAAGGAGAGCCAGGAACTATTGGATTATTAATATCCATCTCAGATATACTTGACCACTCATTCATTGAATTGTCATTAACAGTTAATTTAAGAAATCGGGTTTTAACATCAGGAATATCAAATTTTTCAGGTCCGTTGGTAAGTCCACTACTAGTTTCAGAAAATAAATTGCTAAAAATTTCTCCATCTAAAGACGTAGAGATAGTGAAATTAACCTTCCTATTGTCACCCTTATACCAAGATATATCAATATCACATATTTCCTTTGCCTTACCAAAATCAACTTGAACCCAAGAATCAAGTCCATAGTTAGACCATCGCGTAGTTTGATTACCATCAATTGCATTGAGTTCTGTATTATTAGCCGCATGTCCTATTGCTGTAACATTCATAGCTTTTTCAGGTTTACAAGATGTATTATCACCGAATGAAACAAATACTAATTGATTATCCAAATTGAATTTGTTTTGTGTATACGCATCATATACCTCTGCTGTAGTAAGAGATTTATCCCAAATGCGAACTTCATCTACATCACCAACATATAACTTATCTTTAAAGAGAGAGTTTGCAGCGATTGCGATCCTATTTTTACCTGTAATATCAGGGTTTGCATTATTTGTATTTATACTATGATCGAGCACTCCATCGATAAACAACTTTAGTAATGATCCATCGTAGGTTACTGTAGCATAATGCCATTTATTGTCATTAACAGGTTTTTTAGAAGTAACAAAATAATTTGAGGAGTCTTTTGCTTCAAATCCCGCTTGAAGATGACCCAGATAGGTTATCCAAAATCCATAGTTCATATTTTCACCGGAAGCTTCGGATCCAAACCCACCTTTATTAACTAAAAATGAAACATGTGGATCGGTATTATTTGTTTTGAACCAAACAGCAATTGAAAATTGATTTAATTGGAATAATTCTGAATCTTTTACATATTTAAAATTATTACCAGTAAAGGTTCCAAATTTTCCGATTTGTGCTTCAACACTATTAAGTGGAAAAAGAGTTGAAGAAATAATGGTAAATGAAATTAGAAATGAAATTAAAATGAATCTGATCTCGTTATTTTTATAAATTTTATAATTTGTTGTCATTATCTCTCACCAAGAATTAGTCAAATAAAATTCTAAATAAAATTCTTTTATCACTTTCAGAAATTTACCAAGATGTCCTATAATCTATTTTACCAAAAATAGTTGATAAAAAAATAAAATAAATTTACTAATTATTTATAAAATAATAATAAGAATAACTTTCAAAAATATACATATTATCCTCTTTTTTTGGCCAATGATGATAAGACTTCTTTACCAAAATCAACAGCTAATTTTTTTTCTTCCATCATTCCACACTCAATGCATTTAACAGTATTATTAGATTTGACGGTATCGCCTCCACAGATAAAGCATATACAATACACAATGCCTAGATCTTTATCACTTATAGTTGCATGGGCAGAAGAGTTCATTAAGCTAAATATCCTTCCTCTTACTATATCCCCAACTCTATAAACTAATTTAGGTCTTCTCTCACCTCTATCTCTCCTGGAATTCCATCCTCCTGATTCTGAGGCTATCCTTGTTGAGGCAATAGCAGATAGACCTGAAGAAAATTTTCTATTATTGAGATACAATATTCGAATAGAAATCATACTTCCAAATAGCATCTCTATATATCCGACTATAACATCCCCTATTTTTGGAAAATTTGCTTGCTTTATTCTTTCTATAACAACCTGTCTTTTTTTAAAATCATATTCTTTTTTCCCCAAGCTTAAAGATCTTATAGAACCATCTACAACAAAAGTATTTGTTCCACTTTCAAATTCTTCGATAAATGCAAGATGTTCACCAGGAAATATAACATCATAATTCTTTTTTTTCTTAATCATTTAAGAATTGTATATTCCTTAAAGTTATAATTGTTATTTTTTATACTATTCTACTTTTATAAACAGTAAAAGTGAAATGATTTAATAAAATTCCAGTATTGTATGTATAGAGCCTTTTACTCTCCTTAAGTGAAAAGTAAGTGATATATTAATACTATAAAAAAAATTCCAACCAGAATTAAACTGATTCCCGAAGCAAAAATTAATTTGAAATTACCTTTTCTTAATTCCATTTTTAAATTATCAAATTTGAAAAACTTAAAATTCATAATATTTTTGGATAATAAATAGTATTTTCTATTACTGTTCTCTTATACTTTCTAACTTTGAAACTACTTGCCAAAGAGACGTTCTGATATGGGATTCCATATGTCTATTTTGCGTTAGGCTGTCTAACATACTAACTGCATTAGCTGCTCTAACAGATATACTTCCATTTTTTTCTTCTTTTAAAATGTCATAAATATCTTTGATTTGGTTGCGTATTACCCTAGGGAGGTCTTTATTCTCCTTAAATGATTCTAAAGTTGCAATTGTACTCTCAAGCCTTTCTGTGTTCTCTTTATCACGGATTTCCTTTTTTGGTTTCATAATAGCAAACTAAACCTCGATTTTGTAAAGAATAAAAATTAGTTGATTATTACTTATTTATATGTTTTTAATTCTCATTAATTTAAAGTTTATAGAATAATGATTGTAAACCAGATCTAGTATAGAATAAATATTCCTAAATATTTATTTATACTATGGAATGTGCAGTTTATGATACATATGTAACAAAAAAAGATGGAAAAATCATGCATTTTGATGTAATTGTAGAAGCTAGTACTCCGCATGAAAAAGCAATTGAATATGGAAAGGAATATCTAGAACTAGTAGGTCAGGGAAATCAAACAATGACGCAAGAAGAATGTCAATTCTGTCATGTTCAGGAAGCTCCACCTGTAGTTGCGAAGGATATAGAAAATAGAGGATACTTTATTCAAAAAATGGAAGGTTGTCCATAATTTTTTATTTATTTAGTCTTTTTCACTTCATTTAAATTTTAACTCAGACCTATTCTAGTATGGTTTAGCAATACCTTATAAATTTATAATGAATTATAATTTTAGAAATTTAACAAATGCATTTACTCAGCTAAAAAAATTTAGATCTTATTCACTATCAAGACATCATGAGCGATTTCTTTTTCCATATATATGTGGAACATATTTTTCTTATCGCAAAGTAGATGTCTTAAGAATAAAATCTATAGCAGATGCAATCAGTAATAACTTAACTAATTCTATAAAATATTTAGAGGTAGGTTGTGGAAATGGAGATTTTTTAGAAAAGGTGAGGGAATATATTTCAAATGCAAAAGGAATAGAAAGTAATGTAGATATATTTTATTCACTTGGTAAAATTAAACCAGAATATATAGAGATAACGGATGTGAAATATGGTATAGAAGAGTTCCAAGATATTATATTTGTGGGTTGGATGGACCCTGGTCAGGATTTTAGAAAAAATATAGCTGAAAAAACAGATATAATAATAACTACCCTGGACCCTGGTTTAAGCTTAGCTGCAGAATATGAAGGACATGGTTTTAAAAAAATAGTCAAATGGACCACACCATCTTGGGAAGATGTAAATATTGAAATTAATAACCGATTCTATTCAAATCTTGATACCAAAAGTTCATGGTTCCTTTCAAATTTAAGAGGAGCACATAATTTTTGGTATGTCTATTCGAAAGATAATGTTAAAAGTAAGTCAATAATAGATAACCTAAAAAAACAAATCTTACACGAAGAAAATAACGAAGGCAAGATTATACCATATGATTTCGAAAAAATTCTTGATGAATGTGGATTCTCCTTTCATCAGTGTTTATATGATACTTATGGCAAGTCTAAAACTATATTATGGAAAATAGATTTTTTCTAAACAACAAAAAATATAACAAGACTTAAAGTAACCATACTTATTAGTATCATAGAATAATAATGGAAATTAAAATTTTAGGAGCTGCTAAGGAGGTTGGTCGTTCGGCATTCTTAGTCAGTAATGAAAATTCTAACATTTTAATGGATTATGGAGTTCTTCTGAAAAAAGAACCTCAATTTCCTCTTCACGTTAAACCAAAAGAATTACACGCGGTAGTATTATCTCACGCTCATTTAGATCATTCTGGCTTTCTTCCCTCTTTATTTCTATCATCCTCTAAATTCCCTGTTCTTTCGACTAATCCTACTATTGAATTATCCCAATTACTAATTGAGGATATGATAAAGATTTCTGGATTTTATCTTCCATTTGAAAATATTGATTTATACAGAATGCTAAATTATCATAAAAATTTACGCTACAGAGAACCCTATCATATAAATGAGACATACATAACGCTGTATGAGTCTGGACATGTTTTAGGAGGATCAACAATTGTTGTTGAAAATAAAGGAAAAAGAATATTTTATACAGGAGATATTAATACAAGAGGGTCTAAAATCTTGAGGCCTGCCGATTTAGATATCGACGAAATACACCTAATGATTATTGAAAGTACTTATTCACAAACTAATCAAATACCTAGACTACAATCAGAAAAAGAACTATTAGAATTTGCATCTAAAATAATTGATAATGGTGGAACGTTATTTGTTCCAGCTTTCTCTGTAGAAAGAGCTCAAGAGATCGCTTGCGTTTTTAAAGCATATAAATTCCCTCATAAAATCGTTATGGATGGAATGGCACTTAAAGTAAATGAAATCATGTTAAAATATCCTGAATACATAAGGGACCCCATAGTTTTCAAAAAATATATAGAAGAAGTAGAATGGATCAGAGATTGGAAAAGTAGACGAAGATTATTAAAAGAACCTTGTGTTATTATTTCTCCTGCAGGTATGTTAGTTGGAGGTTCTGCTATTTTCTATATGCAAAATATCATGATGTCTGATAAAAATGGTATTGCGCTTGTTTCTTATCAGGGAGAAAATACTCCTGGAAGAATGTTACTTGAAAAAGGAACTTTTAAAATAAACGGGAGAATAAAAAAAAGTCTGGCTGAAGTAAAACAATTTGAATTTTCTGGTCATAACAGCAGAGACGAATTATTTGAAATACTAGATAGTATAAAAGGAAATCCTAAAGTACTCACTGTCCATGGAGATGGGAATTCTTGTATAAAATTTGCAGAGGAAATAACTGAGAAATATGGTTTTGATGCGGTTGCCCCCAATTCTGGGGATACATTTAAAGTTTAAATGATAATAATAGCAAATTTAAAATTAATTAAATATAATAATAATTTGCACATTGATAATAAGAAATACCGATCCATTTAAACTAAAAAAATGTACTTCTTGTAAAAGAGATATAATATTAAACGCCAAATATTTTACTTATCCACTATCACTTCAATATTTTTGTATGGAATGTGCTCAAAAAGAAATTCCTAAGATAATCGAAACATTACAAAACGATTTAAAAAAAATAATTAATTAAGATTTTCCAAGTATCCTTAGAAATACTAATTCCAGATAAAATGACTTTTAAACCTAATAAAATTAATCTTGTTCCTTTAGATCCGGTAAGAACAATTAATAGTGGACAGGTTTTTCTGTGGGAAAAATATAACAATTCTTGGTATGGAATTGATGGAAATTATATTTTAAAATTAACCATCAATGAAAAAAAACAATCCAAGTACAATGAAAATAGCAGATATTATTTAGAATGGGAAAATAATGATATATATTATAATTCTTTTCCAGAAAATGAAAACTGGATTTATTATTTTTTTAGGCTATATGATAACCAGAATAAAATAAACAAAACATTATCCAAAGATCAGATTATTTTCAATATTTACAATAGATACAAAGGTCTACGATTAATACGGCAAGATCCTTTTCAATGTCTTATTTCTTTTGTTTGTGCGAGCAACACTAATTTAAAAAGAATAAGATATATGCTTAAAAATATCTCTAAAAAATTTGGTAAAAAAGTAACATACAATGGGATAGATTTTGACCTCTTTCCTGATGTGAATGCATTGGCTAATGCTTCTACTCAGGACTTAATAGGATGTGGTTTGGGATATAGAGCTAAATTTGTAAGGTCAATATCAAACGAAATAAAAAATAATCTGGATCTAAAGTCATTAAAAGATATGAAGTATATGAATGCAAAATCAGAATTAACTAAACTTTTTGGAATCGGTAATAAAATTGCGGATTGTGTTCTTTTATTCTCTTTAGAAAAAACAGAAGCATTTCCAATAGATATTTGGGTGTATAGGTGTTTATTTCAATATTACAGATGGATGTTTGGAGATAGTAGTATTAGAAAAGGAAAAAAAATATCAGACATTGAATACAGACTAGTTCATGAAAAGATTCATAAGTATTTTGGAGGATACTCGGGCTACGTCCAACAATATCTATATTATCATATTAGGGATTCTAATAAAAGAAAGTGGTAAGCTTTCTTAGCAAATACAAATATGAAATATGAATTTCCATTAACGTGCATTAGCAAGATCTAATGTGATTTGATTGTTTTCTTTCTTCACAGAATCTATGGTACCAAAAACATCTGTATCCTCTATTGTAGATGAGGCGTCTACAAAAATAGAATATCTATTTAGATCTTGGGTAGAATTAGATAAGGGAATTATTAATTGAATTGTTTGATTTTCATTAACTTTAAAGGTAGTTTGATCCTTGGAGATTTCAGAATCTGTAGTCTTGTCTCTCAATTGGGCATTAATATCCCAAGTTTGTGCTAAATATTTATCACCATTAATTAGTTTAACGATTACACTCATTTCAGAATTTTGGGAATAGATATCTGTAAAAGATAAAATTGATAACACTACGATACCTACTATTAATGAAATTGTAGAATAATGAAAATTGTGATCCATAGATATAATAAAATAAACATCTATTTATATAATTCACTCAAATTTTAGATTCTCTTTTGTAAATTCATACAATATTCATGGATTATATTTAAATCATTCTTACACCATTTTTAGATAAGAATAAATTCTTAGATTTATTTGTATTCTTCACTTTTTTGTTCGTGGTTAATCATATTTAGTTGATACATATAACTTTCATAATACATTCGTTAATCCTTATAATTTGTTATTATTCAAATAGGTATTTTCTTATTTCTGAATTATTTGTATCTATAATAGATATACATTATAAATAGAATTTTAATATGAATAGTCTGATTTCTTCGTATGATTTACAACATACTATTTCAATCTATAATTTGTATGTTTTATAAAAGCAGTAGGTTATAATAATTTCATAAGATTTCTTGGCTTTGAACCACTTTTTTAGTAATTTATATAACTTCATTTGGAGTACAAACCCAAATTAAACATATTATAATAGATAAATTTTTTATTATAATATAATTAATCTACACCAATTGTTTGAAAAAAAAGGAAGAAAAAATTGGAAAGGGGAATATGAGGATACTATCTACAAAATATATGATTGGAATAACAATCTAGCTGGGTATTTCTATCCATTATACAATATACAAAGAATGAGTGAAATGGAAGAGGAAGAAATTATCGTGAGAATGAATGAAAATAAAGAAAAAGTACAAGGTGGTCATTTAATGGTTCCATTTTTAAAATTGGATCTTTTAGACATTGATAATTTGGATATAGATGAGGCTATTTCCCGCTTACAAATCAATATTCAAAGAGCAATTGCCTGGAAAAAATGGATAGATGATAATAAAGATAGATTTAATTTAACTCAAAGTTTCGTCAGCACATCCAGAGAAGATAGAAACCTTTTAGCAGTACTTTTTATGATAAATAAAGAAATAATATTGGATGAAAAGAGACTTGTAAAAGAAATTACACCATTACTTGATCAACTTCATATGGATGAATTGTTATAATTATTCTTTAATGTAACTAGCAATATGTTAGTAAAACTTTAACGCATTTATGGACAATAACAGTTTTGATAAAAGGTTGTTCTTCTGTTCCAAAAGCTTATTTAATTTACCAGGTTTTTTTAATTCCCATTTTTTTGTGAAACTTGGTGGTTACTTGAAATAACTATTTACATTTGCATACTTCAGAACAATAACTAGTCAGAAAGGCTAATTCTATTTATCTTTGTCATTATCAGGATTTAAGTGACTAGCTGAAATATGCATTAATTTAATATAGATCTTCTGCTGAATTTAAGTTGCGATCCATTAGAATCTGATAATTTATAATATGTGACTATATGAAGTGTATAGAACCATTGATATTGTATTTATACTATAAATATTATAAATATGCCAAGTTTTTTATATATTTACTAATCTAATTCTATAAAATCATATTTTTTTTTTCCAGTATAATATATTATAACAGATGCTTTTTTGTTTAATTCATCATTTTGTAAATTTCTATGTACACTGCCTGGATTCAGTATTTGTGTCCTATTAATTTTTCTACTATCTTTTTTATGAGTATGACCACATATCAAAACATCATAATAATTAGCAAGTATGCATGTTTTTTTTATATCTTCATTTGTTCCATGGTAAATTCCAAATATTTCATCCTCAATTCGAAGCTCTCCAAAATCTCCCATAAGATTCCCACCTATTGTCATAAAACTTTTAACAAGCCCAATTTTTTCTCCATCATTATTTCCAAAGACACCCATAAACTTGGTATTTTTATTAAGATTTTTAAATTCAAGAACAATACCTGGATATATATAATCGCCTGCATGAATTACGTAGTTTACATCATATTTGTTAAAAATTTTTATTGCTTGTTTCACATTGATGATATCATCATGAGAATCTGATATTACTCCAACTTTCATAGAATGAAAAACAACATAAATATTTTTATTTTTTATGTTTAGTATTTAACTATCCATTCTAAAACTGATTCAAATCATAAATTTGATAATTTTAAATTCTGTTTTGTTAATATTTTACATATATAGATTCTTACTAGCGATGATCATTTTGTGAGATTATAATATATAATATAATAATTGATAATGAAATGAAAATAAAATATCTTAATTCTTTAACTTTCCTAAACAGTTTAAAAAACTTTAAAAATAGATTAAATAATCTATATCGTGATTTTACAGTAAAAATTTAATTATTTAAAGTTTCTAATTATGTTTTTTCTAAATCTAAACTATTAAATAAATAAAATACATAAATCAAATTTCAATGAAAAAACTATTTTTGATATTTGATTTGGGACAAACATTGAAAAAGGAATAGAACTTTTAAAATTTTTTGATCAAAAACTTATAGAATTAATTAATGGGTTTGGTGGAAGAATAGATTGGAGAAATTACCTCACATTAAGAAATAATATCATAAAAAATGGAATGATTGGAAATGGTGGAATAGAAGAATTAATCATCAATATATGTAGACTTATTCTTCCTATTGGTTATGATAGAATTATTTAAATAAAATATATTCTGATTTATACTATGGGAAAAATAAATACTTTTGTCTCAATGACGGTACAAAAAAGTTGTCGAAACCATTTCAAAATCCCACGAGTTAGGTATAATTTCTAATCAACCTGAAGAAGCAATAGAACCTTTGAGGAGTGCAAATATTCTTTCGCTGTTTAGAGTCTTTTTTCCGTCAAAAAAAATAAAAAAACCTCATGGGAGGTTACTTTTTGAAGATATCAATTTAACAGGTTTTCCAGCTAATAGATGTATAATGATTGGAGATCGTTTGGATCTCGATATTTTACCTGCAAATAAGTTGGGAATGAAGACAATAAGATTTACAGATTCGCTTCTTAATATTCAATCTGCGAAAATCAAACATGAAATTCCCAAATTCCCACAAATTCTGTCAAGAACTTAGAAGAGATCCTCATGTTATTAAAGATATTTTGTAAATTTGAAATAATCTAGGTTACAATCTCTTTAATTCTATCGTTTGAAATAGCATCTTTTATTTCCATAGCAATTCTCCTTCCCACACCAAATGTAGTACCATAATAATATTTTGTATAAGGACTTGTAGTGGATAAAATTGGATTTCCAGGAACACGAAATGATACATCATATACAAAAATATCTAAATCTTTAGTAATAATACTTTGAAGGGAAAATGGACCTATTATTCCTGGAGGATATACTTCTTTAACAGCATTTACAAATTTATCTCCCATATCAAAGACTTTTTCTAACATTGATTCACGGATGCTAGCAGGCGTGTGTCCTATCTCTATATTTTGTAATTCAATATTTAATTCTAATTGTTGTTTTGCTGTAAGAGAGGTTGTAAAATCATTTAGATCTGTTTGTAATCTTCTTTCTATACCCAAAAATTCAAGATCCTGTTTTATAGGAGAGTAAAAAAAATTAAAATTAAAATAAGTACCAATTATATATTCTTCAATTATTGCAGTTTCTAAATCTGTTCTCCTAATTAATCCACTTTTTATCTTTATTTTGGTTTTTTCTAAATAATCATTATATGAATTAACAAAGAAAAAAGCGCGCTCCAACTTTCTTTTTGCTTCCTGGACTTTGACAATAGATGGTCCTGATATATCATGAGGTTTTTTTAATTGGGGATGTCTAATTTTAGCTTTGTTCAACAAGTAGTACTGATTTTTAGGTGCTGTTCTTTCCTCAGCTCTTAAAAGATACCTATTTCCAAAAACCGGAATAAAAAATTTATTTTCTATGTTGTCATATCCAATATAGACAGAAAAAGCTCTATGGGCTACCATTAAAACATTCAGGTCTCGTAGTTTGGTTTGAGAATCTGGATTTATAATATCGATGAATCTATTCATAACTATTACCGTATTAGATAATCTTTTAAATCTCAAATAAGGTGTTTCTCTTCCTTTTTGGCAGATACATACATTTTTAATACCTTCATCAATACCTCCATCCATCACTTCAAGTGCTGAATGACTACCCAAAACACCAATGTTGATATTTTTCTTGTCATAATTTTTCACAATATCAACAACTTGAGCTGAATTAATCATTATTTATGAAATTTAATAGTATAATAAATTGTTTAAGAAAAAAATATTTTGTGTATATTAAGCATTTTTATTTTTATTAATTTCATTCTCAATAGCTTTCTTCAAAGCTTCGTCATTTTTATCAGTATAGTCTATCCGTAGAGTTTCGGCAATAGATTCTAGTTTTTCTCGTTCAATCTCCGTATTTTCTTTTTTATACTTCTCTAGATCTCGTTTAGCTTCGATCTTAGCTTTTTCAAACTCTGCTGTAGCCTTCCCAAAAGATTTTGCTAATTCAGGGATTTTTTTTACTCCGAAGAACAATACAACTATAATTACTATAATGAATATCCATTCAAAACCAAAAGGCATCTGCATCAATAGATTATCTATGGTAATCAAACTTCTTTCTAATATTGTTAGTATCAATAATAATTTAAGTGTTAAATTAATCTAGTTCCTTTCTTTCAATAGATAGGTATTTGTTGAAAAGTCTTATTTTTTATAAAACTAGATAGATATTAATAATTATCCGTCAATACAAGATTATCTCTAATGCAATATCATAAAGCTGCATTCCTCGGACAAGAAAGGTCAAGAAAAGCTCAAATGAAATTGTTTGAGTATACAGGATTTTCCATGTTAACATACACATTAAAAAAAGGTACTTCTGGCTTTGAACCAGTAGGAGAAGAAATGCTAGTTGGAAGTTTGAACAATGGTAAGGAAATGATTTTATTTATCTGTGATCATGAGGGTTATGCAAAAGCTCAATCAAAATCCATGACAATTGAAGACGGTAATAACATATTAGAAAAAATGATTACTGATGGTTTTAAGAAATTTGAGGGAGAAATCAAAACAGTGATTTGATAATGACAGTTTTATGACATTATTTATTCGATAAGATGCTAAATTAAGTACATTTATCGTGATTATTATTCATTTTTAGTCACAATACTAATTCGGTTCCAATATACTTTCTTCCTCGTATGGTATTAGATATATTTTTGGGATCGGAAAAAATTACTTTTGTTCTAATTTTAGATCTTTCTATTACTTTTAAAGCCACTATATCCAATAAATCATATTCACCAGCCATTGTACTTTCTTTTAATATTATATTTAGTAGCTTACCTACTTCAATTTTTTTAAATAATTGTGCATTTTTATTTTTCCTAGGATCAGAATCATAAATTCCTTTGACGTCAGTTGCATTGATAAATTCAGTTGCTCTTGTCTTTTCTGCAATTAGAGCGGAGGTAGCATTGGTACTCTGGCCCGGATGTAATCCTCCTGAAACAATTATTTTATTACTTTCAACAAACCTACCTACATCCTCTAATGAAATAGGAATTTCAGGATAAGCATAGTGACCCAAAGAAGCAATAAGTAATTTTGCATTTACTCGTGATATAGCTATACCGAGCAAATCTAGGCTTGCTTCATCCAGTCCTAATTTTCTTGCGAAATTGATATAAAGTCTTGCTATACTTCCACCTCCAGTAATAACTATTAATTGTACATTAGATGTGAGACTAGCTAAAATATCACTATACTGTTTAAAAATATTGTAATAGTTATTTCTGTCTTGGTCATGGTTGTCAGATAGACTAAAAATACTTCCACTCAATTTTATTACTATTCGTTTTTTTTGTTGATACTCAACCAATTCTATTACCTTTAAAGATCAATATTCTTTAACACTTTTTCTAATTTTTCTCTATTTCGTTCAGTTGTATAAATACGGATCATATCTAGAAAACCTGTTATTGAATTAATCAATGGAAGATCTGAAGTAGACGTTTCGAATTCTAAATTTTTATCAACTAACATTAGTGAATTAAATTCTTCCTTGGAAGGAGTAAGTGGCATTGAAGGAGCTCGGGAAATATCAATAAATATGAAGCGTTCATCAATATCCAAAGATTCGGTTATCCCTTCCAAAAATTCTCTAATTTGTTTACCTGCTAACTCTTTATCAAATGCATTATATTTGTTTTGTAAAAATTTTTCATAAACACATTTGAAAAGTTTTCTTTTTTTATAATCCAAAGCTAAATCTGAAGCAAATTTGTTTCCAGTTAAAGAGCAAATAATATCTATTGTTTTTTCATCAGTATAGTTCAAATATTCTTCAATAGAGAAATTTGAAAAATTGAGCTGTTTATCTGCACTCATAAGAGAATGCAATAACATTACTTCACCTGCTCTTACAGTTTTATGAAAATATACAGCTTTAAACATTTGATATCTAGAAATTAACATAGATTCAAGAGAATTAATTGCAGATTTATTGATACCTAAGTGACCGTTTGAAAGAACCTCAAAGGAACTAATTAATCTATAATAATCAACTTTTCCATATTCTGCACCAGTAAAGAAACTATCTCGAGGCAAATAATCCATTATATCCGCTGATAAACTTCCTGCTATGATTTCATTATAAAACATTTTTTTGGATTCTCCAAAAGAAAGCTTACATACATAATCACCATCATACCCATATTTTCTCAAAATATCAATTATTATTGTTTCTTTAATTATTTTTTTTCCTATTATCTCATGATTAATTTTCTGTGACTGATTCTCACTGAGAACTTCTTCAAAAAGGTGAGAAAAAGGCCCATGTCCGATATCATGTAATAACGCAGCTATCCGTAAACTTTCCACATCTTCTTTATAAGTAATATACCCTTTATCTAGAAGAGTCTCTGCTGCTAGTCCTGCTAAATGCATGGCTCCTAAGGAATGTTCAAAACGGGTATGCTGAGCACTAGGATATACTAAGTGAGCTCCTGCCAGTTGCCTTATTTTTCTTAATCGTTGAAAAACTTCAGTATCTATTAATTTTTTTTCTAAATCTGTAATACGGATGTACTTATGAATAGGATCAGTTATTTCTCCTGTAAATTGTAAAACCATTTAAGTAGATTATTATAAAATATATTTTCTTATAAATGGTGTCGATATGGCAAACAGATAAACCTATTTTTTGAATAATCAAAAATTAAATATCATTTAATTTTATATTATCTAATCCCAATAAAATAGAAATCATAAATCATTTATCACTTTTTCTATTAAACAAATAGTAATAATTAAAGATATCAAAAATGTTAAAAGTAAAATGTTAAATACAGGAATTCGATATTAAAATGACCTAAATATTATGATTGATACAAGTATTAATTATTCTATTTTAAGGGTAGAAATAATTTTCCTTTGTCAGGAAACAAATTAAAATAATCGATTAAATATACACTAGGGATCAATAAACAATAACCTGTAAATTATTAAATAATTGTTTTAATTCTGTGCAGGAGCCAACTATATCAAGATTTATACTTGATTGAATTGAAATTTTTGCACTCCTAAATACCAATCCCTTTTCACAATATTTTATTTCACGTAATTTATCTAACCGTTCACTAATAACATCATCGGTTTTTAAAATATGTCCCCTCTGTGCATAAAGTATTATCCTAATATCAGTAATCAAAACGTTATATTTTTTTTCACCATACTTTACACTTGTTTTGCTATGGAATCTAATATTTTCATCAGGGAGAAGAAATTCCTGTATTGACATATTTGTTATACTAAAACGATACGATTAGTATTATTTATCAACTAGAGTCATAACTAATTATCTAAATTGATAATTTAATTACATTCGACATTTACAAAAAAAAATTATCCAATAACATCAACAATGTTATCTATTTTATTAATATATATTATGATTCATCTTGTTCAAATAGATATAAAATATATTTCACTATAGAGATCTTTAAACATATGCCCAGTGAGATGTCTTTAAGAGAACATTTTTCTGAAATGAGATCTCGAATATTGAGGGTTACTATTATCATCTTAATAATTATTGTCTTTTGTATTACATTTGGGTTCAAGATTTATCAAATTAATATAAGCATCTTTAATGTTCCAAATACTCTTTATATTCCATTTATTGATCCAAATCCATTTAATAATATAGCTATACAAGTTACCTCCTTTATGAGGGATTCTTTACTTCCTGTAGGAGTTGAACTTATTCAGACTGCTCCAGGGCAAGCTTTCTTTGCCCAAATATATGTAGCAGCACTAATAGGAATTATTATTTCAATACCTCTATTAATCAGAGAACTGTATGAATTTATTCGACCTGCAATAGAAGAAAGGGAAAAGAAACAAATCAACTTAGTGAAAATGTTTATTCCTACTTTAGGATTATTTCTTATAGGTATAGTATTTTCATATTTACTTATAATTCCATTTACACTTGATTTTTTATACAAATATGGCGAATCAATCGGTGTAGAGACATTTTTAAATATTAATGATTTTATAACTTTTGTTCTACAATTTCTAATTGGCTTCGGAATAGCCTTTGAACTCCCATTGCTCATGTATATTATATCCTTATCAAAGATAATTGATTATGACTTCTGGAGAAAAAATTTTCGATATTCCATAATTATAATTGTAGTTTTTGGAGCTATTATTACTCCTGACGGCAGTGGAATTACGATGTGGTTAATTGCAGGGCCAATGATTTTATTATATTTAATAGGTATTTTTCTTGTTCAAGGTAAAACCGCCGAAAAAGTAGTTTAACTTTTTTAATACTCACTTATTTAGTGATATTATTTGAAAAGATTAAATTTAATAGAATATAAATAAAGTAGAGATAGTGACTCAAGAATACTTTATTAAAGATGAAAATAAATTAAGTAACAATATATCAGACTTACCAGAAAATAAAAATGTTATATTACTGTCTGCTATTTATTCTGGAGAAGATCAAAAAGTTTTATTAAAATTTTATGATCCTGACTTGGAAGTAATATATTTCTGGAAAGATAGAACTAATCATAAACCATATTGTTATACCAAAATAGAATATAAAGAAAAAGCAGAAGAAATTATAAAAAAAGAGCCAAAGTATAGCATTCTCCCGAATAAAAAAATGGATTTAATTTCTGATAAGGAAATTGATGTAATAAAAATTATTGCCCCAGATCCTTTATCGATAGGAGGTACTGACAATAGTATAAGAGAAAAAATAACTGCATGGGAAGCTGATATAAAATATCATGAAAATTATCTATATGATAATGCACTTATTCCTGGTACTTATTATTATAGAAAAAATGATAATATTTATCAATATAAATATGAAATAGATCCTAAAATAGGTAGTAAACTTTATGAATTAATTGATAACGA
>DASUCH010000017.1:0-2917 GCA_035762785.1 Nitrososphaeraceae archaeon
TTTTCAAGTGAAAGGTTGTTTCCATAGACTTACATCCACTTTAGAGCTTTCCTTTTAAAGTAGTATATATAGTTTATTTAACCTATACGAAAAAGAGTAACTCAGAGTTACTCTTTGAATGAATAAATTATATACTACACTTATTCAACTTAAATTGAATCTACTTTTTTTATTAAAATATCACTTTCATCAGTATTTTTCATACCCTCTACCAGTATTGAATAAGAATTAGCCATGTATTTCAGTTGTTGCCTAATTGTACCTGAATAGTTTTCGTTTGATATACTTAGTATTTCATCTATATCCAAGTCCACAATTGTAAAACCTATTCTGTTAAGCTCATATAGAACTACTGAAGCATTACGAAGATCTCGCTCATGAGAATGTTGCTTGTCTACGATAACCGATGATAGCAGCTCTGAAATTTTTACTTTTTGTTCTCCAGTTAATTCTCTGTGATACATATTTAGGTTTCCATAAAGCTGAATAAGAGTATAACTACGTTACTACCTATAATATATTGTATTCTTTTAATCTGTTATTTATAAAATCGTGCATTTTAATGACTAAACATTAATACTTAGTGACTTAAATCCTGTCGATAGCTGGAGTATCGACTATAACGTCTCTGAGCTTGTCTATCGGAGAGTAAAGTGAGGTAAATAATAAAAAAATACAATCTTCATCCAAGGATTTTACTTAATTCTTTCTCTATATTTGCCATGTCTTTATAACCTTTTTTGGGAATTCTTTTGAATATTTTCACAATATCTTGGTGTATATCTTTACGAAATTCTGGTCTATTTTTTTCAACATATTTTATTATATTTTCTTTAGATTGTGGTAAATCAATTCCAGATTGGGCTTTTGCTAATGTAGCAGCTGAAACCACAGAAGTTACTGCTTTTTTACCTCCTTTCTTACTAGGGGGTTCAGTTTTTTCAACTTCTTTTGCACTTCTCACCTTTTTTCCACTCTTAATCTCACCTATCGCTATTGCCACTTCAGCTGAATCTCTATATGTCCGTTCTGGGAGATTCTGCAGTAGATTAAATGATTCTTCTTCCACAATTTTTGGCTCTTGTGTAGATTTGACATAACTTATTATTTCATCTTTGGATTTTGGAAATCTTATACGAGATAAGGCTTTTTCAACATCTACTGCTGATGGTGCTGGTTTAGGATGTGATGTTAGAACATATCTTTCTAATCTTGATTTTTGCTCATATCCTTGACCACATATCTGGCAAGTAAATTGTGAAGTTGGCATCTTACTATTTTTACCTCTTTTTATCTTGATAATTTTATATTATTTTATATATTATTTATCTTAACTTGCCAACCTCAATCTCAACATCTGTTATTTTATAATAAGCCTTTTCAAGCAATTTATTAAGGATATCAAATATTTCCTCATTGGCATTTTCTACTACTGTTGATTTATCCTTCTTATGAGCAAATTTTACTAGTTCAGTTTTGGTCACTGGAAAATGTATTCCCGAAAGCATCTTGGCAATAGCAGCAGCGGAAGGAGATTTTATTGCTGCAATCTTGCCTCCCTTTTGGCCTCCTTTTACTCCAGGAGCCTTTTCACTTGGTATTTTCTTTAAACCTTGTGACATAGGGATTTCCTCTTCTGTTGGAAATTTACCTTTTAGAAATGGTCTCAGAGGAATTTCTTCCTTCTTTATCTTGAGTTCTTTAAAGATGTCTACACTATTTTTGTTCTCTTTTTCTTCATCTATTTCTATACCAAGTTCTTCCTCGACATTTCTTTTTCTAGTACCAATTAGCAAAAGTTGTGTATTTTCATAGTTAAGTATTTCAGGATCATCTACATTTATCCATCTCTTTTCTCCAAACTTTTCCTTAATATGTTTTGGATAATTAGGTTTTCTATCTTTTTTCGAAAATGCATCATAACCAGGAATAAAGATTTCAGGATTCTTTACAGATACAATATAGCTTGCTTCTTTCTTTATTTCAAATTCTGTTTGAATTGGACCTGGATCTTCTGGTATCTCCAAAATATAAGCTAATTCAGTATGACCATCATGTCTAATAATTGAATATTTCCCTTCTCCAGCAGGTTGTGCTGCAGAAAGTCTTCTTTTTCCTCTGGTTTTTGTTGTATATTCTACAGGTAAAAGAAGTTCATTATGTATTACATCAGCATTAGAAGTAGTTAATATATTTAAAGCCCAACTTCTTTCTTCTGATCCAGATTTTCCTTCTAGTATCTCTGGCATTTTCTTGCTACCTAGCATAAAAAGCCTATATTTTTTATTTTTATTTTTATTTGTGTTTTTGTTGATATCATTACAAGTAACCATATAAAATCGTTGAACATCTTCAATGTCTTTTACTTCTTCAGTATCAATTTTTGGTCGATAAAAGAAAAAAATATCCCCACTTTCTATAAATCGTTTACTCTCATAATTATTTAAATCTGATTTATTACTTTTCAAATCTTATTATCTCTCCTCCTTTTTCTTTCTCTGATGTGAAGAATAGAATAAATTTGTCTCAATGTTAGAATAGTAAACAACAACATTTTTAAAAATTATATAGATAAAGTGCTCAATATGATCAATATGATTAAAATTTCTGTATATTATCAAACTAAAAAGATATTAGAAGAACTTTATTACAAAGGACCTGTTAATTAAACAAATAAGGACTTAACCTCCAAGAGACATAACTATTTCCTCCTGAATTAGATATGATTCCTTTTCTTTTAGTGAAAGATACAAGAATTTACAGATTTAAAATAAAAAATTATCACAAAAACAAAAAAAAGAGATTGATAAAAATAGAAAATGATAAAACCATTAAATGATGACGATTATACATTGGATTTAGGTTTGGATCCCAAAGAGAAAGGTTCATTGAGGCTCATGAAAGAGACATGTCCCCT
>DASUCH010000018.1:0-5251 GCA_035762785.1 Nitrososphaeraceae archaeon
ATTATTCCTTTGCTAATTTTTATAAGTAATATGAATAGTCAAAAATCTTGTAATTTGAACCTTCTTTTACAAAATATAATAATGATAATATAAAATCTCATTTCTCTTTATTAGAAAATAAAATAGAGAATAGGTTTCAGCAAACTATAATAAATAAATTTCAAATGTTATTCTGGGATTAAATCCCAACATAAACTAGTCGGAGAATGTTTAGGCAAGGTGTTAATACCCATTCTCCGGATTAGTAATAATATTATATTGTGATTTGTGTTGAATAAATTTCTTCTTTGAATTTAGATTTTTTTTATATAATAATAAACTTATTCGGAATCGCGCAAACGGAGGGATATAAACTGTTTTTGACACAATTTTGAAAATGATATCTATTTTATAGAATGATTATAAGATACCATTAATAAATTGAATTAATGATGATTTTATTATGGTATTAGAGGATGAATTTACAAAAATTTTAATAGATAAGATAATACAAAACGTTATTTCATGTCTGCCAATAATAGAAAATATCTCCAAGGTACAACATGAAAAAATCAAAGCAAGTACAGGAGTCAATAATATAAGAGATTTTGTTTTAGGAGCAGTATGGTGTACTGTACTTGAAAAATATCTTGTCTCCTCATATCTTTACACCGGAAAAACTATAACCTATGAACAAGGTTTGACAATAAGCGAATATGTATTGGACAAAATATCCAATTTATCACTTGATGAATAAAAAAAATAATCGTATAATGTGTGTAAATCGAAAATTTATCATCTATTTCTTTAAACGTTATTTCCTTTATCTAACAGAGTTTCATCAGATGTAACTCATAATCATTTCTCTTGCCTCTGGGTGAGGAAAGATCTCGTTAAACTTTCTAGGTTTCTTATCCTCAAAGATGACATCAGCATACCATTTAGAGGCGAAGATAACCATTTGCATCAAGATAGGTAGAGTATCTTTACCTTTCTCAGTAAGACTCCACAAAACCATCATTGGTGATTTCTTTTTCTCAATGCATTCAATCAAGCCCTCCTTCTCAAGCTCCTTTAGACGCATTGAAAGGACCCTAGGGGTAAGACCAGGGATGGATTCGAGAAGACGGTTGAAGCGACCAATCCTTCGAACACCTATATCTCTAAGAATCAGAATTGTCCATTTTTTACCCAGCACTCCTAAGCTAGTCCTAATTGGACAATTAACGAACTTTACTTGAGGTTGAATTACTATCTCTTCCTCATTGTTGAGATGTGATTTCTTTTCTTGACCTTCTTTAATGGATTGCAACTAACTATACTTTTATTCCCCCTACATATTTAAAAGCTATACATTGTATAGTATTTTTCATGAACAAATCAATTTAATAACATAAGGTGAAAAAGTACCCATATGAAAAATCATAATGATAAGGAAATAAACGAGAAGATTAAAATTCCAACCATTGTTCATTTTGAAATTCCAGCAGACGATGTAGAACGTGCAAGAAAATTTTATACTACTTTGTTTGGTTGGAAGATAGAAAAGATTGAAGTAAAGAAGGATGGAGATATAATGAATTATTGGATGATATCCACTTCATCAAAAGAGAATAGTAGTGAAAAACCTTCTCTAGATGGAGGCTTGATAAAGAGACAGCATCCTCAACAACCCAATTTGAATTACATAAGTGTATCTTCAATTGATGAATATTCAAATAAGGTTAATGAATTAGGAGGCAAAATTGTACTGCCAAAAACTGAAATCACAGACTATGGATTTTTTGCTGTATGCATTGATACTGAAAATAATGCATTTGCATTATGGGAAAGTAAAAAGTAGATAAAAAGTAAAATTAAATCAGAACTGTAATTGTAATAATATCCTTAGATAGAACACAAAATAAAAAAAATTATTAAAGCAGTTAGTAAAAATAGCTCGTCACATTTAATGACGGGTTCAGACAGCTTTGAGTATGACATGGAATTGGGATGGTTTAAACCAATTTAAATTTTTATATTATTAAACTTTAGAATAATTAAAAATCATTTATTATATTATAACTATAGGTAACATAATAGTCAAAGAATAAATTAGCTTTATCTATTCTTATTCATTTAATTCTTTCTGTTATATATTGCCCTTGCTGTGGTCCCACGTAGCATAGAAATGTGGAATTATTTCAATTATAATCGATTCTCCTCTTACTATAGAATCCATAAGGAACTTTGCCATATTATTATCAAGACTTCCAGTATACTTGTTCAATATCTTTTCTGCTATGGATATGTTTCTGTTAATATCATTAGAAATAATGGCGGTACCTTTACCTCTAACTCCTTTATATGGTAAATTAGTTTCATCTATACAAAAGTAAATATTATTTTTCCTTTTAATATTTCTAACTTTCTTAGAGTTCTTGCCTGTTTCAAAGTAAATCCTGTCATTATCAAAATAATACCACACGGGATGTACGTTAGGGTCTTCTTTCTCATCTATTGTCCCTATTCTAGCAAATAACTTGCTATTTGAAAGAAAAGTTCTTACCTCATCTTCAGTCATTGATGATCCAAGCCCAGGTTCACTTGCATTAAGAATTTTCATTAGGATTTTCATTAGTAATTATATTTAATAACTTTTTAACTAATGTTATATACAATCTATAATTGCATCATAAGGTTGTAAGAATAGCGAATGTATGTTAATATGAATAAGAAGGAAATTTTGTTGTTAAACCCTCTCATAAATAGCTAAATAAATTCTTACCTAAATCTTATGGGATCTGAGGGTATATAATTCTCATTATAACGGGATTCAGTAACATAATATATCAAGTTATTTGTTTTGTTAATTGTTTATTAGGAGTAATATAAATTTTAACTCCAACTAAAAGTAAATTTATTTATTTATTCAAATAACATTTGCTTGTGATCTGATTTTATTAACCTTATATTATAATAAAAATATATTTTTGCTTATTGCTATATAATCAATAATTTCTGAAATAATTTATAACGCTTTAATGGAATATTTAACAGGTAGTTAAATTAAATAAAAAAATCAAGATAGTTACTAATTCCTCTCTCTCTCTCCCTCCCTCCTCTGTCATTTTCATTTTCATTCTATTTCCTTTCATTATTGTTAATGAATGTTATATGCTAATATTTTTCACTTGTAAAGCCCTATTCTTATCTATGAGTTTATTACTATATTAATAGATGAACCAACATCACGAACGTTGTTGTAAAATAAATGAAAAAAGTGTAGGAGCAGAGAAACTCTTTTGATAAGTAAAATATTACTTCCACATGATGGTACAGAAATCTCAGATAAGGCACTTGATAAATCTAAAGAATTTGCCAAAGCATTTAATGCTGAACTCTATATATTCCATGTAATAGAACATAGTCCACTTCCACCATCACTAATTTTAGATCATGATAGAAAATGGATAGAAGATTCAAGAAGAAATATTGCAAAGAAATTAAAGGACGGTTGGATAAAGATGGCAAATGAAAAAATAAATCCTGTATTAGAAAAAGAAAATATAAAATTTAATATAACTATATCAACAGACGAACCACCTATTAGTGAACAAATTCTTAAATTTGCATCAGAAAACAAAATAGATCTTGTTATTATTGGCAGCCAGCGATTGAGTGAAATTTCAAAAATTAAAGCATTGGGTAGTGTTTCAAGGAAAGTTTCAGAAAATGTTGAATGTCCTATAATGATAATTCATTGAATAGTATATATAATTTATAATTAGAGAAGTTAATCAAAAAGATAAATGTTTTTTATTACAGGAATATAAAATTAGAATGTTTTCCATCGATTATATATTACTAACCATCTCATAAATCAGGTAGTCTCAAATCGTGTATAAATCATCTATTACACTGACTCCTCATGTCTGGTGAATGACGTCTATAGCCAATTAATGATTTATTTTAAATTTACAAAGAATAGTATTTCTATTTCATTCTTTTAGTAAACTAAACTTATTAGTAAGCGCGCAAACAGAGGATAGTGAATTGTTTTGACATGATTTGTAGTTCAAAAGTACTTGAAAAAGAATAATATTTTAATATAATCTATAATAGTTGTATTTAACAAATAATATTAATGGCAGAAATGACTAAAGATGAAATCAGAAATTTTCTTTTACAAGGAACTTTTACAGGGAAACTAGGAACAATCAACAAGAATGGAAGTCCCCATATTGTTCCAATTTGGTTTACCTTAGATAATAAAAATAATATTTTGTTTACTACAGGTGACACTTCAGTAAAAGCAAAAAATATTCATCGTGATAATCGAGTTCGTTTATGTGTAGACGACCAAGTTCCTCTTTTCTCATTTGTAACTATAGATGGTATTGCAGAAATTATTAGTAAGCAAACAGAAGAACTTTTCAAATGGGCTAAAATAATAGCAGCAAGATATATGGGTAATGGAAAAGCCGAAGAGTATGGTAAGAGAAATAGTTCGGAAGGCGAACTATTGATAAAAATAAAACCAACCCGAATTATTGGTCAAAAGGATATTGCAACATTATAAATAATTAGCAACTTTTCTTGTCTGACTCTTTAAAGATTTATGAGTTAAGATTAAAGAATTATGTCATAAATCATAAATAATATAATGAGGTTCTGAGGAATTGGAATTTTCATTATAACAAGATTAGGTAACGTAATATAAGAAAGTGTTTGTTCTTTAAAATTATATTTTCCATATTTAACTTTCCCTATTGATTAATTTCGGAAAACATAAAAAGTTCAATTATAGTATAGAAATTTATTGAAAATAAAATAAAAATTAATGAACTTTATTTGAGCAGGAAATTTATTGATGCAATGAATAAGTTTTAGAATTCAAGATATTACTAAAAAAATATTATAATAGTAACTATTATTATAGTTGGCACTAGACACTATATCTAAGGATTTGTTATAAACAGCAAGTGAATAAATTATAGTATTATGGTATATATTAGAATAAAACAAGTAAAAAATATTGGTTATGCTTATCTTGTTGAAAGTAGATGGAACAAAGAAAAACATACTTCTCAACAAATTATAAAACAGTATTTAGGTCCAGTATCGCACCTAAATATCGATAAAATTCCTAAAGAATACAGAAGCGAATCAAGTATTATAAAATTTTTAGCAAAACGTAATCTCAATTTTGAAAACTCTACCCAACTACATGAATCATTACAAGCAAATTTAATGGAAAAGTTGAAAAGTTACGAGATAAATGATCTCATAA
>DASUCH010000019.1:0-4257 GCA_035762785.1 Nitrososphaeraceae archaeon
TTCATGTTCTGTTTTTAACAATCCTCTTGATTTTAATTCCGTTACAGCTTTTTGAGCTGCTTTTTCTAAACCAATTGCTTCACCAATTTTTTGTTCAATTAATTCTTTTTCTACCATCTATATTTTCATTGTTAATATTGCAATAAAGTTTATAACGATATTAATAAATGATATAATAACGATTATTAGAGAACTTATTTCGTAGTGTTGGAATTATCCTCTAAAACTCCTAATTGAATATAAGTTTGAAAACAAAAAATAAATGTTTAAAAATATTTATGCTGGTGCTTTAGAATCATCTTCACCTGTGTTTTCTGCAGCTTTCTCTCGTAAATCTCCTGCTGGCTCTGTAGTTGAAGGGTCTGATTCTGCAGAGCCTATCTCTTTAGGATTTTCTTGTGCTGATTCTAATTCCTCGCTATTATTTTGATTACTATTTTCCTCTGAATCACTCATAATTAATTATGTATGTACAACAAAGATTAAAGATGTTGGATAACTATATAACGTAAAAGTTTATTGTTCGAAATTGTTATTTTAATAAACTAATAAATCAAATGTTGCATATTTTACTGTGGAGAAGAAAGAAATAAATTGACAGTTGGTCTTTCATGGGATAAGGCAATAGGTAAAAATATTAAATCTATAGATAAAAAAGAAATTGGGAAAATAAAACAGATTTCTAAAGACTTTATACAAATAGATAAAGGATTAGTTGACAAAGATCATTATTTTGTTCCAAAGTATTTTGTTGAAGGATATGATGAGAATGATGACATTATTATATCTTTGACCGAAGACGAAATACAAAATAAATTTATGAATGAATCTAACCCTTCCAGTGATATTTTGAATGATGATACTTACAAACAAAGAAAAGAATCATTGAATAAAAAACACCCTAATTTTGATGATAACATACCTCAATTTTCTCCTATTGTTGGGTCTGGAAATGATCAGGATTCTACTTTGGAAGGAGGAGCAGAAGGAGCTCAAATGAGCTGGGAGAAGGTATATGGCAAGGAAGTCAGGTCATCTGACAAAGAAGAAATAGGCAAAATAAAAAGCATTGGTCAACATTTTGTTGAGGTTGAAGATGGTGTAATTAGCAAAAAACGTTATTTTATTTCAAAGAAACATTTGCATAAGTATGACGAGGATAAAGTATATTCTTCACTCTCCAAGGATGAAATAACACAAAAATATCAAAGAGATTCACCCCCTCTTGATACAGAACTAGAACACATGGACAAGGGAGAAAAGGATCATGAACTTATACCATCTATGGCTCAAGAGCCAGGTCTTGAGATAAAAACGCCTTCGATGGATGAAGGGTTAAAGATAGCTTGGGATGAAATTATTCACAAACATGTAAGAGCTGCTGATAATGTTGACCTCGGAGATGTAGATAAGGTAGGAAATGAATTTATTGTTGTCAGGGAAGGATTTGCTAATGTTCACCTGTATTATATTCCCAAAAAATACATTATAAAATACGATGGCAGTTCATTATGGTTAAATCTTTCTTCAACATTGGCATCTGCAAAGTTTGAAAGAAAGAATGAACCTTCAGAAGAAGAAATGGAAAATCTTCTTAACCAATAAGAAATATCTTCTCGGTTGTATCAATATCTCAATTATTTTTTATTTGTTTATGATTGATAGTATACAAACAAGTTTGTACACACTAGAACCTTGATCCTAGGCAGGAAGAGAAAAACAAAAAAATTATTTATTACTAAATTTTATACTATTTGTAATAATTCTCCCATTTCGTTCTGTATTTTTAGTAGGTTTAATCCTTTTTCTGTAGTCTTGTATTCTTTAGCTCCCTTAATATTTTCTAATAGCCTGTTTTCAATCATAATCGATAGATATTCTTGTAATTGTGCATAACTTAGAAAAGCTTTGTACATAATTTTTGTCTTGATTGCCCCTCCATTAGCTGCTTCTAGTATCAATGACACTATTTCTGTTCTACTTCTATATTTCACCATCTACATCTATATTGGCTATGGTATACAATATTATATTTTATACATTGAGACAAATATTTCTATTGTTATGTAGTGTAAATAAAACAAATTGATTAGTGATTTAAAGATATTTTTATCAATGATCAGACAACCAACAAATAATATATATTACTAAATTAAACTGGAGGATCTATGACTTTTTCAGTTATAATCTCTTCAGTTACAGTCTGCGTTTCAGTTACTGGTTTTTTCCTGACTACTAGTTCTTCTATAACATAAGGGGTTTTCGTAACTTCAACTTCTTCCCTCCTTAGTGGTATTTTGATTTGTGTATTATTTTCTACTGGTTTTGGTATTTCCTTTTTATTTTCTGGATCTCTAGAAGCTGGTCTTCTTTCTAATACTAGTTCTTCGCGCATGACAGGAACTTCTATTGTTTTAGTTTCTCTAACGGGCTCTTTTGTAATCACTGCCTCGTCTATTAGTTCTGTTTTATTAACTTCTAAATTTTCTGACATGAGAGGAATTATTATTTCATCTCTGGTTTTGTTTGATGTATCATAATCATTCTCATCTATGTTTGTAGTTGTTTCTATTCCATCTTTATCATTATAATTAATATTGCTTTGACTATAATCATCATTTCTACCTTGCTCGATACGTTCGTTCTCAGATTTTTGCATATATGAAGTTCTAGCCTCTTCTTCAGTTAATTTGAACCATACTCTATCACTATCATAATTTTGAACCAAATTTTTTGGAAACGAAAAAAATTCTTTATCAAATATACCTTTTTGGGTAGATACATATTCTGATTCAACGCTGTGTACCTTACCAAAATCTGCATCATCAATTCCCCGTGCCTCTTTTTTTATAATTTCATTCCAATCAATATTAGCAGTTTCTTCTATATTCATACCTATAAGTCTACCATAAATTATATAATAGTTGGTAATAACAACAATAGTATTAATTAAGAATAATCATCAACATTATATCATAGAGAGTATTTCTCTATCAGATATTCACGTAAACAAATAAGTTAATCTAAAATAGCATTGATAAATAGATAGGTATAGCAACGTTCAAAGTTCATTGATATATAGATATGTTATATATCGCAGATCATATAAGATGAGTTTCTATATAACTGTCAATAACTTGAAGATGAATCATATAATCTACTTAAGTTATATTTAATATAAATATATGTAATGGAATCACCAAACTCAAATACAAATGATAATAATAATGCATCTGATAAACAAGAAAATGAAAATAAAAAAGAAGATTTTTTTAAAGAGGATAAAAATCCCTTAGTAGTTTCACCACCAGAATCAGAAACAGTCACAATAATAGTTAAATCACCTGCGTTAAAAGATAAAGAATCTTTCAAATCCAGAGTAGGGGAAGCATTGGAATCAGTTAAGGAAAATGCAAGTAATATTGTCGATAAGGTAATGAAGGTAGAAGAACAAGATGTCAACTCATTCAGAACTGCCGCGGATAATAAAAAATCAAGTTCAAATTCTCAAGAACAAGAACAAGAGTCAAAAGAGCAATATGTCATTCCCATTATAGGAGAAAAATATGCTCTTAATAAAATTACCTTAACTGATGAAATAAATATTGAAAAAAGATGGGTCGAACAAGACGAGATAAAGATACCAGTAAGATATGAAAAAGTTTTTGTAGATGATAAAGAATTTGATACCTACTTAAAAACAAATGGAATTGTTTCTCAAATTAAAGATAAGTTATCAGATTTATTTCATCCTTCTAATAAGGACTATGAGGAGGAAAAAAATGAAGAGAGTAATGGAAAATCTCCTCAAGGAATTGTTGGTGATAGTAACAATAATGATATCAAGAATGAAGAATCAACAACAACAACAACAACCAAAAATAGTGATAACAACAAACAAAAATTGATTCCATTATATGCAGAAGAAATTACCATATCAAAAAAAATAGTAAAAGTTGGTGAAATTGCGATAAGCAAGAGAAGAATTGTAGAAAAAGAAAATGTAGATGTAGATACAATAAAGGAACGTATAAATGTTGAATATGGAGATGGTAGAAAAGAAAAGATAACTCCTTATTGAGTATTGATCACACTTTTTTCAAGTTTATATATCTGCCCAATTCTTCATTATCCTGATGCATCACTTTATTCAAACCAGCGTTAGTATACTTGTCCATCTGTTGGTTGCTTAACATTTCACCAATATTACAAATGGGTTTAAATCTTAATAAGGAAAATTAGAATAAAATCAATAAA
>DASUCH010000020.1:0-4849 GCA_035762785.1 Nitrososphaeraceae archaeon
AGATCTATAGCTCTTCTTCTAAATGTTCCACATATAGAGCAGGAAGTCATTTTTTCTGAAGGGCGTAACGACATAGATTCATCCATATCAATTCCAAAAAGTTCTTTATAACTAAAGATTTCATTTTTGATATTTAGTTTACAACAAAAGTCTTTAACTATTCTTAAAGATTCATTTCTATATCCTATAATTCCTTCATCTATTGTAATTGCAATAATATCATTAGTTTTCTTTCTTTTAAATATACGATTCAAAACTAATAGTAAGGAAAGACTATCTTTGCCTCCTGAAACACCTATCGCAATTTTATCTCCATAGTTGATCATGGAAAATTTTGAAATAGTTCTAGAAGTTTTTTCTTCAATTGAAATTATAAAACAAGATCTACAAAGATATTCGCCTGAATATTGTCGAAAATAAACACTCTCGATCTTTTGACATTTTGAACATAGTGAACGTTGCATTTATATAATACATTTTTTAGTATTTAATGGTATTTAATTTAAACTAGACTTGCATATAACTATTGTTTATTAAGACTCGTGTATTTTTTATTTTATAATGCTAATTCATACATATCCTTAATAGCATTAAACATGGAGTAGATCAGTATTAATATATTTTAGTAATATATCTGAAGAATTATGAATATCAGACCAAATTTATTAGATTATATTAACTGTAGGATTTTGGATGTTCTAAGTAAAAATTCATCTTTACCATTTGTAGAATTAGCTAAGCAAATTGGTATTTCAGATGCAACTATTCATACGAGAGTCAAGAAACTATTGACTTTGGGTGTTATTAAAAAATTTACTATTTTTGTTGATAATGATTTACTTGGGTACGACCATTTAGCATTTATTAATTTAAAATGTGAAAGGGGAAGAACAGAGGAGACGACAAAAAATCTAATGGATATCGATGAAATTTTAGAAATACATGAGATCTATGACAAATTTGATTTACTAATTAAAATTCGATCAAAAAATTTGGACAACCTTAGAGATATAATTGTAAATAAAATATTGTCGATTAATTACGTAAAGGAAACAGAGTTAATGACAGTTCTAAAAACTAGAAAAGAAGAGCAGATGATCTCATTACAAAAAGAAATGAGTGAAAAAACCGAAGAATTCTTTTAATATTTAAAAACTAATTTCTTTGTTTTTCTTTTTTAGAAGATTGCCACCAATCCAGGTAATCGTCATGAGTTCTTTGTTTAGATTCAGAAGAACTAATTTGTGATTTGTCTTTTAATTCCTCAATTTTGTCTCTTGAAGCATAGAGGCCACAACTTTTACAAATAAAATTTCTTGTAGATGAATCCATTTTTAAATCTCCTCCACATTCAGGACAAAATTTGACCAATTCAATTTTAAATATACGCAACCTAATAAAAGGATTATGAGAAGATTATACAAAGCGTTTTGATAGTTCAATAATAAATAAAGACAAAAATGAACATTCATAAATGATGAACTTATAGGAAAAATATTTTGTCATCAAACGAATATATATTATTTATGAAGTATCATATTTAAAACTCTCGGGATAGAATTGAAATCACTAGATAAACTTATTTTGAAAGCAATATATATAAGTAATTTAGATCCATCAAAATCATTTTTACGATATTTACAGGAGAAATATCAATTAGATATATCATTTTTTGAATCAAGAATAAGAGGACTAATAGATTTAGGATTAATAGGAAAAATTAACCATGAACGTTTCAAATTAAATTCATTAGGAAGAGAGACGATGAAAGTAGTCCTTGTTGGAGGTGTTTTTGATATACTACATCCTGGTCACATATCTACTCTAAAGGCAGCAAAATTACTTGGTGATATTTTAGTAGTAGTAATTGCAACGGAAACTACAGCTACGAAAATAAAAAAAAATAGAGTCATATTTCATAATGAAAACTTAAGAAGAGAAATGGTTTCCTCATTAAATTTTGTAGATATGGCACTAATTGGAAAAGAAGGAACATTATTTGATACAGTTGAGCATGTAAAACCAGACATTATAGCATTAGGTTATGATCAATCACATACAGAGAAATTCATTGCAGAGAATTGCAAGAAAAGAAATATCAACGTTAGAATATTAAGATTAAATACTCCTATTCCAAATGTGAAGAGCTCTGAATTAAAACGAGATTTAGGAGATTCATTTTACAATATATGATGTTAGTTCATTATAGATGATTATTGGTATTAACTTTCAATTTAATATAATCGCCGTTTTTCAATGAAAATTGTTCTTTAACGGAAAATGGAGCTATTATTTCAATTATAGAATCATCATAGTGAGTTCTTTCCAATATCAAAATTGAGGAGTTTATATTTAAACTATCGTTAATATAAGCAGGATAACATTTTACCCATCCAAAAGTTCTAGATTGATCACTAAAGCCATCAATAGTTATCGACGGATATTTTAACATCTCCTTTTTTGCCTCTATAAACGACATAGAATTTAATTTTATATTTAGCGTTCCTGGATAAGGTTCATAACCTAATTTTTCTTTAAATTGCTTTTTATATCCATTTAATGACATGTAATATGCCCCTTCTCCCATTCCAGTTATAATCTGACCCTCAAAATCAATAACGTGTTTAAAAGACTCTACAGCAGTCTTTAGAAATAAAAAAAAATCATATACTTGCTGATACCCTTTTTCTGTAACCTTTATAGTATATTTTTTACTTTTTTTATTTCGTTTTATACATTCAAAAAATTCAAGTTCGAGTAATTCTTTAGAAGCTAATTGTTGTGAGCGTTTTATTTTTTTTGCTATCTCGTTAGTGGTTAGCTCAACAAAATTATTTTTTGCTCCACACAACAACAATTCTGAGAGAATTACAATATGTTGAAAGGTAATATTACTCATAAAATTTATTATTATATTCCCAAGTCACTGAATGTACCGACTTTAATAGAGGGATTACGTTTGAAATCAGCTAATCTATGACCTATGATTTGTTCAATGCCCGCCTTATCAGAAGCATCAATCAATCTTTGAGTTACTATTCCATCTAAAACCAATATTTTACCACCTGACGAATCTGAAAGTTTTTTAACTATGTCAGAAACCGGAACTTTCATAACAGTATTCATTGACCCATCCAGAAGAATTGCTTCTAAGGTTTCATTGATTTGAGAATATATGTTTCTTATAACTGATTTGGATTCATTATTAGTTTGTAATCCATTTTCTTCTTTAGTAATTGGATATGTTTCCAATTGATTAAACTGAGGTTGTGTCTGCGGATAAGAAGTTTTTTCTCTATCATTTTTGTTATATTTTTTCTGATTTTGTAATACAGTTTGTTGTTTTTTTATAGGCGAGAGTGATTCTTCTTTGATGTAGTCCACTGCATTATTCAATATTTCAGTTATTTCTAAAGGTGTACATTCCTCAACTTCTCTTCCAGCAGGGGCTCTCAATACTTTATCGATTTTAACTAAGCCGTGGAGTTCTTTTAAAATTAAATCACCTGCTCTATCACCATCTAAGAACGCTATAACTTTTTTTCCTTCAGTTAGGTGGATAATACTTTCATCAATCTTAGCACCTTCAATAGCTATAGAATTATCGAATCCTGCTCTCAAGAGATTGATAACGTCAGCTCTACCTTCGACTAAAATAATCCAATCAGCATTTAATACACCTGTACCACATGCAAGTTGGCCTTTTCCAAATGTAGTAAGTTTTCCAGGTTTACTTGCATCATATACATCTTTGAGCATTTCTTCACCTTCGCTAATAGTTTTAGTAGCCCATTCTTGAACAATTTTTTTCGCTCTATCTACTATAACTTTTTTCTTTATGGCACGAATATCGTCTATACCAGACAATTCGAACCTTGCTTGAAATGGTCCAACTTTATCTATACTTTCTATTGCAGCAGCTATAAGAGCAGCAGTAGAGATATCAGTGCTCATAGGAATAAGAGCATCACCCTTCGCTATATTCGATTTTGTATCCACATTGACTTCGATTCGACCTACTTTGGAGACCTTTTGTAATTCATTCAAATTCATTTCAGGACCTAAGAGTCCCTCGGTTTGGCCAAAAATAGCACCAATTATATCAGCTTTTTCTACGAGTCCATCTACGTCGAAACTTAATTTAACGTGATATTTTACTATACCAGTATTAGGCAATTCCATAACCTCATGTTTATTGTAAAGTAAAATTATGGGTGATTGGCACGAATATAAGTGCTTTGACCAATACCAATATATTTATGTTACAATAGAAGATTTGTAATTTTTTTGTAAAAGTAATTTTTACATTCTTGATAAGCCGTGATAAGCCTATTTAATTGATAAATCCATAGTTAAAAAATAAATTATCATTATTTCTTATACATAATATGGGAATTGGTGGATCAGAATGGATAATAATTGGTTTAATAACTATCTTTTTACTTTTTGGTTCAAAAAAATTACCAGATATAGCCAGACATATAGGCAAAGCATTTGGTGAATATAATAATACAAAACAAACCCTTCTTGGAGAAATAAATAAAGTCAAATCCAATAATAATTCCTTTGATCATCACCCAAATGAAAAAAATTTGCCTTTAGGAAAGATAATACATGGACCTGTATCAACCGAAAGGGAAAAACTAGAAAGAATTGCAATGTCACTCAATATAGAATATCGGGATATGAGTGATGACCAATTGCGTTTAATTATTCTGCAAAAGATGAAAAATGATAATTTTTAGAGATATATTTATTATCTAATATTAAACAACACATTATGAATAAAATATATGTCTTCATCTAATTTAAATGAAAAAATAAATCCATTTGAAGTAGCCCTACAACA
>DASUCH010000021.1:0-4732 GCA_035762785.1 Nitrososphaeraceae archaeon
ATTACCTGTTCCAAAGGTTGATACTTCAAAAATGCCTGAAGTAAGAGAATTGGAAGAGCTGAATTTGCATAATCAACAATGGACAATGACAGATGAAAAATCTGGCTTATCTTTAATATTTAATGGAGAGTCTCCTTTTAAGGATGGTCAACTCGAGACATTGGATGGACTTCCTGAAGGAGGAGCAATACCAGATCTACCAGAGGCACCACAAGAATTTTCTCCAGGAGTTGATAAAGAACTAAAATCAAAAATTCAAAATCTGATGAAGAATAAAACATAAAAATTAATTATTTTCTTTATCTATTGGATTTTCTTTTTTATTATTATCTTTTAATTTTATCGTTGTGAGCAATTGTTAATTTTTATTGTATTGGTATTAATTCAAAAATTTAAATTCAGACAAGAAGAGAGATAACTATATGATACTCGTAGATTGTAGTTGTTAGCTCTGATTGATAAATCGAATCTATTTAATTTTTATCCCACTTCCATTCTACAATATCATAAATTTAAATTAAAGTATTACTACTTTTTACTAATCAACATTGACTTCAGAGATCAAAACCAAAAGCACCAAACCCAAATCAGAACGTAAAGGAAATATTAAAAAAAAGAAAAAGGAGAAAAAAGAAGTTGACAATGTCAATGCCAAAATATTAAACAGAATAATAGGTAGTTCTAATAGGGAAAATGAAAGTAGAAAAGGTCAGCTAGTGGATTTACAAACCTTATTTTCCCAAAGACAAGATCGCCTCTGGAATGCATTAGAAGAACGGTATCAATATAATAGTTCAGTTCAACGTGGTCAAGAATTTCTTCTTAATCATGTTAATTCAAAAGTGGAACTTGTTATTATGTACGTAGACTTAGTAGGTTCAACTAAAATGAGCATGACATTACCTGTAGAACAGTTGGTAACAATAATGAGAGCATTTTCTCATGAGATATCCTCAGTTGTAGAAAGTCATAATGGTTATGTTTTAAAATATGTTGGTGATGCAATAATTTCTTTTTTTCCTTGTGGTTTTAATAGATATCTTATATCTGACAATTCTGTTCAATGTGCAAAATCAATGATCAATGTTATTAAAAGTGGAATTAATCCAATATTAACCAAGCATGACTATCCGGAACTATCAGTTAAAATTGGAATAGATGAAGGAGAAAATGTTGTAGTTCAATATGGCTATGACAAAAGCTCGCTAATTGATATACTAGGATATAGCATGAATGTTGCGGCAAAGATAACTTCTTTAACTGCAGCAAACAAAATATCAGTAGGGAATGCAATCTATAAATTATTACATCCTACCATACAATCAAAATTTGAATTATTAGCTGTTGATCAAGGTTGGAAATATGTTGACCGTGAAACAGGTGAACTTTATAAGGTATTTACAATGAAGTGATTATTTTGGCTTGAGCATAAAAATAACTATTATTATATCAAAAAATTTATAAAATCTCCATCTAAATAGTGTGATTTTAACTACTACGTAGTATTTAGCTAGAAAGGTCATAAAGACAAATGCAATATTAAATAGATGATAATAAAAATATGTGGGATTATGTTTTATTAATAGGATTTATTTTATGGACAGTAGTTACTTCCATCTTCTAATACCATACAATCCTCTTTTATATTCACATCTGTAGCATCAAGAAGAGTATTATTTGGATTACTGATGTTTGTATCATTTCTTATAATAGCACTATTATTATCGCCTATTTCTTTTTCAAATTCTTGAATTGTCTCAGGAGCGGAGTCGGCACTATTTGCGGCCTGTGCAACAGCAAAATTGATTTCATTAGTATATCCTACAAAGAGGAAAGAAGACACAGCACTGACCAGTAATATTACTATTACTACATTAGTTGTTTTTATCATTACCAATGGTATAGAAGATTATTATAAAAATTTTTCTAACTTATACCTCTTAATTATACCAATGAACCAATTCTATCATACACATTATATCAATATACAAAACTATATCATTTTTAGCACATGCTACTCAAAATAACAAGAAATTATAATATTTCTTTTAAATATACAAGAGAAATTAATTATTTTTGAAAATATTGAATTTTGATGATGAATGAGTTTATAATTTAAGTGATATAACCTGACAATATTATCGAAATAGAAATATAAATTAATATCTTAATTTTATATGACCTTTCTATGGACTAATTAAAAAATGAAAGTTTAATAATAACTTTAACTTTTTAATTGATGATAGTTTCGTAATTTCATGTTACTCCATAAGATATAAATTTGCTTTTCCAGTATATATTTCAGAAGTTGAAATTCAATTTACTAAAGGCTATTAAAAATACACACAGACATCCAATTAATATTATATTACATTGTATTGGATTACCACTTTACATTATTGGAATTTATATTATAATACTTTCCTTTTCGGATCCAAATAAACCTCTATTATATGGTATTATGTTATGGATGACCTCCATTAGTTTATTTATTTTTGGTCATATAATAGAAGGCAATTTAAGAGCAATGACATTAGTTGTTATCTATAAATATTTGAGATCCTTTTTGCGGAATTAGCACCAAAATTTAATACAATAAAATATTTAAATTTAAAAATTGTTAAAATCGAAATATATTTTTTTAATAAGCAATAGTCTAGTATATCTATATAATACAATGACTAGGTTATAATAAAAATAATGGTATTATATACTAATACTGTTTTCATAATTTCTTCATTATAATATTAATCATTTTAATTATTTTGTAATAATATACATATTTTTTTTAATTACCTTAAAAACCCTTTTTTTTCAAAGAATCCTTCTTTAACCCAATTTTCAAATTCCTTATCTGATCTTTTTTTTCTGGCCTCATTGATGGATTTAGCATCATCTCCTACTGCATATCTTATTTCCGGATTATCAGAGGTTATTGCTTCTAAAATTACATTGGCTACTATTTTTGTAGGAAAAGCGTATTGTAACATTGGCAAAAATGCTTCAAATATTTTCTGTGTAATTGGCTGATATGGAGATTTTGGATCGGTTAGCGAATTTTTAGACATTTTTATATTTTCATAAAAATTTGATTTTATTACACCAGGTTCTATCAAGATTACCTTAATTCCAAAATCTTCTAGTTCATACCTAATAGATTCAGAAAATCCTTCTACTGCAAATTTACTACTTACATATGCTGAATTCAAAGGAATAGCCATTTTACCAACTATTGAGCTTAAATTCACGATAATACCTTTCCTTTGTTTTCTCATAATAGGTAAAACTTCTTTTGTTACTCTAATTAACCCAAAAAAATTAGTTTCAAATTGTTCCTTAAATTCTTCCATTGATAGATCTTCAACTGCTCCTGCAATATTGTTACCGGCATTGTTAACTAAAACATCAATTCTACTAGTTTCTTGAACTATTTCATCTATAGCATTTTTTATTGAATGGTCATCCGTGACGTCGAGTTTAATGATTTTAAGATCAATATTTTCTTTTTCAGCTACCTCTTTTAATTTATTACCTTTATCGGTATTTCTCATAGTAGCATATGTTTTAAAGCCATTTCTAGCTAATAAAATTGAAGTTTCGTAACCTATACCTGATGAGCAACCAGTAATTATTGCAACTTGTTTCAATTTTTTTCCACTTATATAATTTCAATTTAACAAGTAATCGATAAACTTTTCGTTAATTTATTATTCTTTACTATTTGATATTAATAGAATTTATTTAGTTCATATTGTTTTACTTAATTATAATTAAAAATATCTAGACACAATAAGTCCTAATCACACTTAACTAAAAGAGCTATTTTATTTTTATAATTAGTTGTAGACATATTAATAACAAGACATGCCAATAAAATAAATTTGTTAAAGGCAAAGGAGAGAATTTTGTCTGAAAATATATTCAATTCTATTTTAGACTTTCAAGAATTTCGTTATCAAGTTTATTGATTTTTCTATAGTAGTTATATTTTAAACAAGTATAACCAATAGTAACAAGGCTTCCTATAATTAAGAGAGTAAATCCTAAAGTATTAAAGAAATTTAAAAGATGAGCGAACAATATGATAGATATTAAACCTGATATGCCTGTTACAATAATTTTAAATTTTAAATATTTTATATATTGAATCATGATAAATATATCCTTCAACTATTATTTATACTAGTGGCAAAAGAATTCATATTGCTAACTTTATACTAATCCTCCCCAACAATATATAAAATTATATAAAAAATTAAAAAGGCAAAATCTTTAAATTTAATATCACTTTTAACTTTTTAGATTTATTGCAATTAGAAATTAGGGAATTGTTCAAGAAGAATAGGAAGTATTTATAATTTTATTAAACTTCATGCCCGATTAGCACTATAGATAATCTTAGGCACTAAAAATAAATAATAGATGCAATATTTATAATTTTATATGACATATATTAGAATAAAACAAGTAAAAAATATTGGTTATGCTTATCTTGTTGAAAGTAGATGGATCAAAGAAAAACATACTTCTCAACAAATTATAAAACAGTATTTAGGTCCAGTATCGCACCTAAATATCGATAAAATTCCTCAAGAATACAGAAGCGAATCAAGTATTATAAAATTTTTAGCAAAACGTAATCTCAATTTTGAAAACTCTACCCAACTACATGAATCATTACAAGCAAATTTAATGGAAAAGTTGAAAAGTTACGAGATAAATGATCTCATAA
>DASUCH010000022.1:0-3961 GCA_035762785.1 Nitrososphaeraceae archaeon
TAAATGACAGTATTAAAAATTTCCCAAATAGAAGTTAATGAAGAAACACAGCAATGGTGGTTTGTCGAACCCTATGATGAAATCTTTCAAGAATATAACAGTATTGATGGTTATCCTGTGCATATAATAGATAAAGTAGAAGAAATAATTTCACAAAAAATTAAAAATAAGAAAGTAAAAGTTTCCGTATTTGCATATAAAGATACTATAGGCAGTTATGATATATTGGATTGACAATTATCAACTTTTAAAATAGTTGAGTTTTTCTGCAAAGATAAATTAAACCCTTTAAATCGTTAGGTTTGCAATCTTCTAGCAATATTATATTAAATGTAAATGGAAAACAAATTTTTGTTATATTCTCTTAACTTTATTTTTTTAGTGGATATTATTGAATATTATTTCATAAATAGTATTTCTAGATTATATTGAAACGCTTGATATGCTCATCGATGTAATACATTCATTGTTGCTGATTGATATAATTAATAACCAATATTATGCAAAATATTGAAATTTAACGGTGATCTGAGTAGTTAAATGGGGATTGGGAGGAAATTATTTGATGAAATTGATAAGCCTATTGGATATAAAAAAATCTATGAAAATTCTTATGGATTAGAAACTGAAGCAAGTTGGGATGGGATAATAAAAGGTTTTAATGGTTTTCCTGATGGAAAGAACGTAGGGTCAGGCAATTCATTTGAAGGGAAAAATGGAGTAATTATTTCAAATTGGGAAGGTGTATTTACTACCAATGAAGAGGAGCAATTAACATTTAAAGGTGTAGATATGAATAAGATAGGAAAATTTGTAGTTCTTAGAACATATTCTACTAATTCTAAAAAATTGTCTTGGATTAATGGATTAGTATGTCTATTGGAAGGAACATTTAATAAAAATGAAAAGGAATTTAGAAGCACAGGTTATGAATGGAGATTTTAAATATAATTTTTTTATTAAATCATTTTTGTTTATATTCTATAGAATATTAACTAAATATTTAATTCGATTTTATTCTTAAAAGAGTTCACTATTAGAACAAAAATGATCTCTTATTTATTCTCAAAAAATGTTATTCACCTAAAATTTGAAACTAATTGACTTTAAATTTTATTAGATTAAAATACGTCCGAATATATTAAAGGAATATCTTGACTAAACTCCTAAATTGATAAATATTAAATTGACAAATGTTAAATTGACTAGTTTTATATATGCTATTAAATTTAGGAATATATTTTATAATTGTCTTATTCCTTGTATATCTTGTATATCTCTCGCTTTCTTATTTACAAATCGTTATGGGATAAGAAACTTCAGGCTATTCTTTAAAAAACAAATGATAATGGATAGAATAGTGGCCAAGTTAGTTGTTGTATCTAATATAATATATAAAATATAGAAAAAAAGTATTGCTTAAAGTAATTACGTGTTATTAATAGTCAAGATTTTGTAAAAAGTATTTTAATAGATATATTATAGGAAACAACTAGGAAATTGAAAGTTAAAATCTCAATGGATAAAGACAATGAAATAGCTACTAGTCACAAAATAGTTAAAATAATATGTATTAGTAGTTAATCTTTACTTTAACTACTTTTTTTTTTAAAAATAAGTAAGCTCAATAAGCCTTGTATTTTGGTTTGTATTTTCCAAGCAATAAAGAGTTTGTCACTACAGTTACCGAGCTCATAGCCATTGCTAAACCTGCAAGTATTGGAAGCCAACCGAATACACCTAGTCCAAAAACAGGCACTAATGCTCCAGCTGCTATCGGTATTAAACCAGTATTATATGCAAATGCCCAGAACAGATTCTGTTTTATCTTTGAAACAGTTTTTTTACCTAAATCTAATGCAATTACGACATCTCTTATATCATCTTTTATTAATATTATTCCTCCTGTTTCTTTTGCTACATCGGTTCCAGAACCTATTGCAATGCCTAAATCTGCCCTTGCCAATGCAGGTGCATCGTTAATCCCATCACCAACCATTGCAACAACTTTACCCTCCTGCGTCTTTAATTTAGTTATTACTTCTTCTTTTTGATGAGGGAGTACCTCTGCTCTTACTCTGTTAATACCCAGCTTGGATGCTACTGCATTTGCAGTTCTCTCATTATCCCCAGAGAGCATTATTATTTCTATTCCTTTATATTGCAAGGCTTTAATTGCATCTTTTGCATTTTTTTTTAGAGTATCGGATAATGCTATTATACCGGAAAGAGTCTTATCTATTGCAACTAAAACTGCAGTCTTACCTTCTTTTTCAAATAGACCAAGTTTTGCATCTATGCTTTCAGTAATTCCAATCTTACTATCTTCCATCATCTTTCTATTGCCAATCAGAATGGTATGATTTGAATATGTCGCCTTGAGACCATATCCTGCTATTGCCTCAAATGAATCTGGGTTCGTTATTGGAATACCATTTTCTTTAGCTTTTCTAATTATTGCCTGTGCTAAAGGATGTTCTGAGCCTGATTCTGCTATGGCTGCAAGTCTTAGTAATTCTTGGTCTCCAATGTCTGTTAAAGTTACTATGTCAGTTACAGATGGGTTTCCTATCGTTAATGTACCAGTTTTATCAAAAACAATAGTATTAACTTTATTTGCTATTTCTATATGTTCCCCTCCTTTATACAATATTCCATTCTCGGCACCTTTTGCAGCTCCCATCATCAATGCAGCAGGAGTAGCAATCCCTAATGCACAAGGACATGCAATTATTATTACAGATACAAATGCAAGTATTGAATAGGTTAATCCTGCATTTCCCATAAAGTACCATCCCAAAAATACTCCTATTGCTATTATTACAATAGCCGGAACAAAATATTTAGCTACTTGATCTACCATTCTTTCCAATTTTGCCTTTCCAGTTTTTGCTTCTTCAACTAATGTTATTATTTGAGATAAGACTGTGTCTTGTCCTACCTTTGTTGCTTTGACTTTAAGAAAACCATTCTTGTTAATTGTAGCACCTATTACCTCATCTCCTTTTGTCTTGTCTCTTGGAATACTCTCACCTGTTAAAGCTGATTCGTCAAGAGAAGAATTTCCCTCAATTATTAAACCATCGGTTGGAACTCGTTCACCAGGTCTAATAAGGATTAGATCGCCTTCTTCAATTTGTTCTACTGGAATTTCTATTTCTTTAAATTCCTTCTTTGTTATTGATTTTAATTTAGTATTATCAAAATTTACATTGCTTTGATTATTATTATTCCTATGACTATTATTGTTATTTTTTTTAATCACTTCTTTCTCATATTCTTCCATAAATACAGGCCTTAATACTTTAGCCGTCCTTGGCTTTAAGTCAAGTAATTTTCTGACAGCATCGGAAGCCTTTTCCTTTGTTTTTGTTTCAAGTAATTTTCCAACTAAAATGAGTGTAATTATTATTGCAGCCGTTTCAAAATATACAGCAGTAAATGGAAAATAACCAGGAACAATAGTCACAATTGTACTATAAAGATAGGCAGCTGTAGTTCCTATAGCTATTAGAGTATCCATGTTAGAAGCTTTAGCTTTAACTCCATCCCAAAACCCCCTATAAAAACGCCATCCAATCCAGAATTGTATTGGAGTGGCTAAAGCCAAAAGTATATAATTTGTATATTCCATCATCTCCATTGGAAAAGCTTGTCCTATTTCAGGAATCATATGAGGTAAACTAAGGATAATTATTGGGATAGTAAGTGCTATACTTATAGTAACATGTATCTTTAATTTCTTTAATGCTTTCTCCGGTTCTAGAAACTCATTTAAACATTGAGAGGAACAAAAATAGTAGATTATTCTATCCTTGCTATGATGTATAGAATTTTCGTTTTCCTCTACAAACATTCCACATATTGGGTCTTTCGCCATGCAATAGTAATATACAAATACATGTATAAGGACTAACCTTTACATTTGTAAAACTTGATATATTGAGAGACTATTTTATGC